>NZ_JACVVF010000059.1:0-24526 GCF_016648095.1 Pseudomonas sp. S32 | reverse complement strand
GGTTGTTTACCGCCCCCGGGCCCCCCGGCAAAAACTCCCCGGGGGCCGCGGGCGCGTTTTCATTTATAGTTTTACAAGCATCCCCTGCGAGGAGGCGCTACATGGGCGTAACCAACAGGTTAGCCTGCTATTCCGATCCTGCTGACCACTATTCTCACCGCGTGCGCCTTGTGCTGGCCGAGAAAGGTGTCAGCGTGCAGGTCATCGATGTCGACCCCAGCCGGGTGCCGCCCAAGCTGGCCGAGGTCAACCCGTATGGCAGCGTGCCAACCCTGGTCGACCGTGACCTGGTGTTGTATGAGTCGACCGTGGTAATGGAGTACCTGGAGGAGCGTTACCCGCACCCGCCGCTGATGCCGGTGTACCCGGTTGCACGTGGCAACAGCCGTTTGCTGATGCACCGCATCCAGCGCGACTGGTGCAGCCTGGCTGACCAGGTACTGGGCCCTCGCAGCAGCGAGCCTGCCCGTGCCAATGCGCGCAAGGCGCTGCGCGAGAGCCTGACCGGGGTGTCGCCGTTGTTCGGTGAGTTCGCCTGCTTCATGAGTGAGGAGCAAAGCCTGGTCGATTGCTGTCTATTGCCCATACTCTGGCGCTTGCCGATCATGGGTATCGAATTGCCGCGGCAAGCCAAGCCGCTGTTGGATTACATGGAGCGTCAGTTTGCCCGGGAGCCGTTCCTGGCCAGCCTGTCCTCTGTTGAACGTGAAATGCGCAAGCTTTAAGGAGCTGTTGATGAACTCCAGTCGCCCCTATCTGGTTCGAGCACTGTACGAGTGGATCGTCGACAACGATTGCACGCCCCATATGCTGGTCAACGCCGAGTACCCGAAGGTGCAGGTGCCGGATGGCTTTGCCACCGATGGCCAGATTGTCCTGAACATTTCCCCAAGCGCGGTGCGCAGTTTGCACATGGACAACGACGCGGTCAGCTTCGAGGGCCGCTTTGGCGGCGTGCCTCATTCGCTGTTCGTGCCTATTGCTGCAGTGCTGGGTATCTACGCACGCGAGAATGGCCAGGGCATGGTCTTCGAGTTGGAGTCGCCTCTGGAGGAGGAAGCGCTTGAAGACGACGCTGCGCAACCGGATGACGATGGGCCGCCAGAAGGTGGCGGTCAGCCTCCGCGCCCCAGTGGCCGGCCCAGCTTGAAAGTGGTCAAGTAATAAAAAAGGCGATCCGTAAGGATCGCCTTTTTTTCACGGTGTCTGGCACAGGCGCCAAGAAACCCAGCCTAATCAGTCGATATATTCGAACAGCTTGACGATTTTCTGCACGCCCGACACGCCCTGCACCACGGCGGTAGCCGAATTGGCCTCCTGTTGGGTTACCAGGCCCAGCAGGTACACGATGCCATTTTCGGTAATCACCTTGATGCGCGAGCTTGGCACGCCGGAGTCTGCCAGCATCTGGGTCTTGATCTTGGTGGTCAGCCAGGCGTCGTTATTGCGCGCCAGGATGGAGGAGGGCTGCATCACTTGCAGCTCGTTATGCACCTTCTTCACCCGCTGGACCTGGCTGGCGGTCTGTTCCGCCAGGGCCTTGAGGTCGGCCCGTGGGGTTTGGCCAGCCAGCAGGACGATACCGTTGTAGCTGCTGACAACGATGTGCGAGCCCTTGTCCAGGTCTGGGCTGGCCTTGGCGATGTTGACCGATGCCTTGGTCTCGATCAGCGAGTCATCGATCTTGCTACCGATGGTACGGGTACCGCGATCATCCTCGATCGGCGAGTTACGGGTTGAGTTGAGCACCGAACTGCAACCGGTGACACTCAGGCACAGGGTCAGGGCCAAAAGGCCGACGCGCATAGGGGTCATTCTTCACTCCCGAACAGTTGGCTGTCGATCAGATCGCACAGGCAGTGGATCGCCAGCAGGTGGACTTCCTGGATGCGAGCGGTAACCGTCGAGGGTACACGGATCTCGACGTCTTCGGGCAGCAGCAGCGAGGCCATGCCTCCGCCGTCGCGGCCTGTCAGTGCTACGACAATCATTTCGCGATCGTGTGCGGCCTGGATAGCCTGGATCACGTTGGCAGAATTGCCGCTGGTGGAGATCGCCAGCAGCACATCCCCGGGCTGCCCCAGGGCGCGAATCTGCTTGGAAAAGACCTCGTTGTAACTGTAGTCGTTGGCAATCGAGGTCAGGGTGGAGCTGTCAGTGGTCAGGGCGATGGCCGGCAGGCTGGGGCGCTCGCGCTCGAAGCGGTTGAGCAGCTCCGAAGAGAAATGCTGCGCGTCGCCGGCCGAGCCGCCATTGCCGCACGCGAGCATCTTGCCCTCGTTCAGCAGTGCGTTGACCATGACCAGGCTGGCGTGCTCGATATGCGGTGCCAGGATGTCCATTGCCTGTTGCTTGGTGTCGATGCTGGCCTGGAACAGCCGGCGAATTCGGGATTGCATGTCCATCTGGTGACCTTAAGTGGGGCGGTGGCCGGCGCGGCGCGCAACGGTGACCAGCCCGCGAAACATAGAGCAAAAAAAATGAAGTGGGTTCAGCATTCGAAGGCGTTTTTCAGCCATTGAAGCGGCCTGCCAGCATGCTGGCTGCCTTGCAGGGCGACCACATCGAAGCGGCAGGGGTGGTCGCCCCAAAGGGGTTGCTGGTGCAGGAACACACGGGCGGCAAGCACCACTCTGTTCTGCTTGCGCCGATCAATGCTGCCGAGGGCGCCACCAAAGCCCGCATGCAAGCGGTAGCGGACTTCGACGAATACTACTGTATCGGCGTCGAGCATGACCAGATCAAGCTCGCCGCCTTTGCATCGCCAGTTGCGAGCCAGCAGTTGCAGGCCCTGCCCTTGAAGGTGTTCAAGGGCCTGGGTTTCTGCAGCCTGCCCGGCGCATGTGGGCGACGCCGTTGCCATTAGCGGGCAGTGTCGGGCAGGCGCTTGACCTGGCCGCCGGCAAACTCGGCCCACGGCAGCTGACGCTCGACACGCTGGCTGGCATTCATGCTCAGGCTACCCGACAGCCCCTGGATGCGGTTGTCTGGCAGTGCCTTGAGTTGGCCCAGGCGGGGCGCCAGGCTGTAGGCATCCACCCCCATGGCATACAGGCGGCCAAGGCTGCCAGCAGCTTGTGGCCATTGCTGCACTACCTGCTGACGCAGGCTGTTGCTCGTGTCCAGCAGCCACGGGGTTTCGCAGAAGCGGATGCCGTTCATGTCGTTGTACTGGTTCACGTCACCGCTGGCGCTGTAGAGGTTCGAGGTGGCGTACACCGGTACATCGCCCGCGTACTGGAAGTTGAGTGTGGGCTTGATCTGCTGGGCCTGTTGCGGCGTGGAGGCCAGGAAGATGAAGTCGATGTCCTGGCGGCGCGAGGGCTGCGCGGCGATGTTGCCACCCACGGTGCTCTGCAGGCTCTTGGCCCGGCCTTCGCTTTGGCGCAGCTGGAACAGGTCGGCAATCTGCTGGGCAAGGGCTACCGGTTGCGCGATGCGCTCTGCGGCAAGCAGGGTGCCGCCGTTCGCTTCCCAGTCCTTGCGGAAGGCGGCGAGTACGCGATCACCCCATTCGCCACTGGGCACCAGTGCCACGGCGCGCACCATGCCGTCGGCGCGTGCCCGGCGTGACACTTCGCGCGCTTCGTCTTCGGCCGCCAGGCCGAACTGGAAGAGCTGTGGCGGTGCGGTCTGGCCGGCGTCCGCGTAGTTGAGTGCCAGGGTGGTGACAGGCAGCTGCGGCTTGGCCGCCAACTGCTTGACCAGGGTTTTTTCCAGCGGGCCGACCACCAACTGCACGCCATCGGCCTGGGCCTGGCGGTAGAAGTCGTCCAGCGAGCCGATACGCGAGCTGTCCACTACCTGCACGGCCGGGGTTGGCTGGCCGGATTGCTGGGCTTGCAAGTGGGCAGCCATGAAGCCATCGCGCAGTGCGCGTGCCACACCGGCCAGCGGGCCTTCCTGAGGCAGCAGCAAGGCGATCTTGGTCAGTGGCTGGCTGGCCAGTGCCTTGAGCTTGGTCAGGGCAGATGGCAGCTGTTGGGCGGCGGGGTGGTCCGGGTGCTGCTTCACCCAGGCGTCGATGGCTGCCTGCTGTTGTTCCAGGGTGCCGGCGCTTTTCACCGCCAGCGCAAGGCTGGCCCAACCGTTCAGCACCGGATCGGTGCCAGGCTGTTGCAGTTGCTCGGCCGGCAGTGCGGCGACCAGCGCCCAGATGGCGTCGTTGTTGGCGCTGGCAGCGGCGCCGCTGAGCAGCGGTGCCAACAGCACACGCTGCTGTGCGGCAGGCAGCGCCTGGCCGTCGGCTTCGAGGGCGGCAGCGTGCACGCTGTAGGTGCGGACCTGCTGCTCGGCCGGCAGCTCAGCGGTGTGCTGCAGGCTGGGGTGAGCCAGGGCTGCGAGGGCCGCCTTGGGTTGGTTGCGGCTCATCGCCAGTTCCGCCGCCAGGGTGCTAGCGAACACTTGCTGTGCCGGCTTGAGCGTATCTACGGGGACTTGTTCGAGGATGCGTGCGGCGCGTGGGAAGTCTTTTTGCTTGTAAGCCAGGTCTGCTGCGCTCAGGCGCAGCAGGGCAGCGTCCTCGGCAGATTTGCTGGAAGCGGCCTTCTCGAGCAGTTGCTCGATGCTGGCGTCCGGGGTGCGTGGCAGCTCGCCGAGGCTGGATGAGGGCGAGCTGGCGCAGGCTGCAAGCAGAGCAGCAAGACAGAGGGCTGTGAGCAGCCGCAGGCAAGCGATCATGTAATAGTCCTGTTACTCGATCAAGTTGGCCGGCAATTGTACCCAAGCACTGGCCGGGGCGCGATGTCGCCGTGTTGATCCTTCACTATAGGTGGCCTTGCGCAGACTGATAGCGAACTTCTTTGCGCCCTGTTGCGGGTGCTCGGGCTACAATGGCGCCTTTGATCCAGATGACAGGTGCGTGCAGTGACTGATGTGGCAGGGGCTTCCAAAACCGCAATGGGGACGCTTTACGTCGTGGCCACCCCTATCGGCAACCTTGACGACATGAGCGCCAGGGCGCTGAAGGTGCTGGCGGACGTGGCCCTGATTGCAGCCGAAGACACGCGTCACTCCATCCGCCTGCTCCAGCATTTTGGTATAGAAACACCCTTGGCTGCGTGCCATGAGCACAACGAGCGTGATGAAGGGGGGCGCTTTCTCACCCGTCTGCTGGCAGGGGATGACGTGGCGCTGGTGTCAGATGCCGGCACGCCGCTGATATCCGACCCGGGTTACCACCTGGTGCGTCAGGCGCGCCAGGCCGGGGTCAGGGTGGTGCCGGTGCCAGGCGCCTGCGCGTTGATCGCCGCGCTGTCGGCCGCGGGCCTGCCATCGGACCGCTTCATTTTCGAGGGCTTTCTGCCCGCCAAGGCGGCAGGGCGCCGCGCCCGTCTTGAGCAGGTCAAAGAGGAGCCGCGCACGCTGATCTTCTACGAGGCCCCGCATCGCATTCTGGAATGCCTGGAAGACATGCAGTCGGTATTGGGCGGTGAACGCCCTGCGGTTCTGGCCCGTGAACTGACCAAGACCTTCGAAACCCTGAAGGGGGTACCCCTGGCGGAACTGCATGCCTTCGTGGCGGGTGACAGCAACCAGCAGCGTGGCGAGTGCGTGGTGTTGGTGGGCGGCTGGTCGGCGCCTGAAGGTGAGCAGGCCATCAGTACCGAAGCGCAACGGGTGCTGGACCTGCTGCTGGCTGAGTTACCGCTCAAGCGGGCAGCAGCACTGGCTGCTGACATAACCGGCGTGCGCAAGAACCTGCTGTATCAACTGGCCCTGGAAAAACAGAAAGCTAAATAGTGGCAATTTGATATATGTGCCGGTATCGCTTGTTCTTGAAGGCGACTACCGTTACTCTTTGCGGCGGAGAGTCGATCGGACAGTCGCTGCCTGTTTAAGTTCCGCAGTTCTGCTGCGCAACTGCAGGGGGAGGAAAGTCCGGGCTCCGCAGGGCAGAGTGCCAGGTAACGCCTGGGAGGCGCGAGCCTACGGAAAGTGCCACAGAAAATAACCGCCTAAGCGCTTCGGCGCCGGTAAGGGTGAAAAGGTGCGGTAAGAGCGCACCGCACGTCTGGCAACAGTTCGTGGCTAGGTAAACCCCACTCGGAGCAAGACCAAATAGGGTTCCATCAGGCGTGGCCCGCGTCGGAACCGGGTAGGTTGCTAGAGGCGTCCAGTGATGGCCGTCGTAGAGGAATGACTGTCCTCGACAAAACCCGGCTTACAGATCGACTCTCCATCTTTTCTCCCTGCTTGAATCGATAGCAGATCCCCGCTGGTAATGCCGAAAAAATCTTACTCTTCATAAATCACTTTAAGTTCCAGCGCCAGGTGCTTGGGTGGGTTTGATTTTTCTCGTCTTTTTATATCCCCGGTATTCCTTCCCCCTTCTTTTATTGCGCTAAATCTCGGTCCTGTAAGGCTTTTCCTTCCGAACGTGCCTTGACGGTGCTGCGGACGGATTCCTATAGTGTGCGCAAGTGGCAGAAAGTGGGATGAAGTGGGTTTTCTGGCACAAAAACGCTACCATTGTGGGGAATCGCAGCCGTGTTCCGCGGAGCCAACGCCGTCAGCCTCGATGCAAAGGGCCGTCTCGCCATGCCGAGCCGGTACCGTGACGAGCTCGATTCGCGCTGCAATGGCCAGCTCATCGTGACCATTGACGCTGTTGACCCCTGCTTGTGTGTCTATCCGCTCGACGAGTGGGAACAAATAGAAGCCAAGTTGCGTGCCTTGCCGTCGCTTCGTGAAGAAAACCGCCGCCTGCAGCGTTTGCTGATCGGCAATGCGGTTGACCTGGAGCTCGATGGCAGTGGCCGTTTCCTGGTGCCGCCCCGCCTGCGGGAGTACGCCAAGCTGGACAAGAAGGCGATGCTGGTGGGGCAACTGAACAAATTCCAGCTGTGGGATGAAGATGCCTGGAACGCGGTTTCGGCAGCCGACCTTGCAGCTATTCAACAACCGGGCGCCATGCCCGACGAACTGCGTGACCTGATCCTGTGACCATAGATAGCGGCTTCAACCACATCACCGTCCTGCTCGACGAAGCTGTCGAGGCATTGGCCTTGCGCGCCGACGGTTGCTATCTGGACGGCACCTTCGGCCGCGGCGGCCACAGTCGATTGATCCTGAGCCGGCTCGGGCCGCAGGGGCGGCTGCTGGGGTTCGACAAAGATCCACAGGCGATTGCCACGGGGCAAGCGCTGGCGGCCGAAGACGGCCGCTTTGTCATTGTGCAGCGCAGCTTTGCCGAGCTGGGTGCAGAGGTTGCCGAGCGCGGGTTGCACGGCAAGGTCAGTGGTGTGCTGCTGGACCTAGGCGTGTCGTCGCCGCAGTTGGACGACCCGGAGCGCGGTTTCAGCTTCCTCAATGATGGCCCCCTGGACATGCGCATGAACCCGGGCCAGGGCATCAGCGCCGCCGAGTTCATCGCCACCGCACCTGCAGAAGAAATTGCCCGCGTGTTCAAGGAGTACGGTGAAGAGCGCTTCGCCGGCCGCATGGCACGTGCTGTGGTCGAGCGCCGTGAAACCCAGCCGTTCACCCGCACTGCCGACCTGGCAGAAGTGCTCAAGGTGGCCAACCCGGCCTGGGAGAAGGGCAAGAACCCGGCGACCCGGGCTTTCCAGGGCCTGCGCATCCACGTCAACAATGAGCTGGGCGACCTGGAGGCCGGCCTGGAAGCCGCGCTTGACGCCCTGGAAGTCGGCGGCCGCCTGGCTGTCATCAGCTTCCACTCGCTGGAAGACCGCATCGTCAAACTGTTCATGCGCAAGCTGGTCAAGGGCGAGGCCGACAACCTGCCGCGTAACCTGCCCGTGCAGCACAAAGTGTTCGAGCCCAAGGTCAAGCTTATTGGCAAGGCCCAGTTCGCCTCGGAAGCCGAGCTCAAGGCCAACCCACGGTCGCGCAGTGCGGTAATGCGTGTGGCGGAGAAACTGCGGTGAGCAAGCTGTTCGCCAAGCCCCTGCCAGGCGGAAGCTTCCTGATGCTCCTGCTGTTCGTCGGCGTGCTGATTTCGGCCATCGCCGTATCGTACAGCGCGCACTGGAACCGCCAGTTGCTCAATACCCTCTACGGCGAGCTGAATGACCGCGACAAGGCCCAGGCCGAGTGGGGCCGGCTTATCCTCGAACAGAGCACCTGGACAGCTTCCAGCCGCATCGAGAACCTGGCGTCCGAGCAATTGAAGATGCGCGTGCCTGCCGCTGACGAAGTGCGGATGGTGACGCCATGATGAAGCTCGAAGGCGCACTGTACCCATGGCGGTTTCGCGTGGTCATCGGCCTGCTGGCACTGATGGTGGGCGCCATCTGCTGGCGCATCGTCGATCTGCAGGTGGTGGACCGTGACTTCCTCAAGGGCCAGGGCGATGCCCGCAGCCTGCGTCATATTCCCATCCCGGCACACCGCGGCCTGATCACCGACCGCAATGGTGAGCCCCTGGCCGTGAGTACGCCGGTCACCACCTTGTGGGCCAACCCTAAGGAAATGCAGGCCTCGCGTGACCGCTGGCCGCAACTGGCTGCTGCCTTGGGGCAGAACGCCCAGCAACTGACCGAGCGCCTGACCCAGCAGGCCAGCAAAGAATTCATCTACCTGGTACGTGGCCTGACCCCGGAGCAGGGCCAGCATGTACTGGACCTGAAGGTGCCGGGTGTGTACGGGCTGGAAGAATTCCGTCGCTTCTACCCGGCCGGCGATGTGACCGCGCACATGGTTGGCTTCACCGACCTGGACGACCATGGCCGCGAAGGGGTCGAACTGGCCTACGACGAGTGGCTGGCTGGCGTGCCGGGCAAGCGACAAGTGATCAAGGACCGGCGTGGCCGGCTGATCAAGGACATTCAGGTTACCAAGAACGCCAAGGCCGGGAAGACCTTGGCGTTGTCGATAGACCTGCGCCTGCAATACCTGGCCACCCGTGAACTGCGCAACGCCATCGCCGAACAGGACGCCAAGGCGGGCAGCCTGGTGATCATGGACGTCAAGACTGGCGAAGTGCTGGCCATGGTCAACCAGCCCACCTACAACCCCAACAACCGTCGCAGCATGTTCCCGGCAGCCATGCGCAACCGGGCGATCATCGACGTGTTCGAGCCGGGTTCCACGGTCAAGCCGATCTCCATGAGCGCCGCCTTGCAGAGCGGCCGCTGGAAGCCCACCGACAAGGTCGAGGTCTACCCGGGTAGCCTGCAGATCGGCCGTTACACCATCAAGGACGTGTCCAAGAGCGAGGGCCCGATCCTCGACCTGACCGGCATCCTCATCAACTCCAGTAACGTGGGCATGAGCAAGATCGCCTTCGACATCGGCGGCGAAGCCATTTACCGGGTGATGTCCCAGGTGGGCCTGGGCCAGTACACAGGCCTGGGCTTCCCGGGTGAACGGGTGGGTAACCTGCCTAACCACCGTGAATGGCGCAAGGCCGAAACGGCCACCTTGTCCTATGGCTATGGCGTATCGGTGACTGCCCTGCAACTGGTGCATGCCTACGCGGCGCTGGCCAACGACGGCAAGATGGTGCCGCTGTCGATCCTCAAGGTCGACAAGGCGCCTGAAGCCGTGCAGGCCATCCCCAAGGAAACCGCTGAAACCGTGCAGGGCATGTTGCAGCAGGTGATTGAAGCACCGCGCGGCGTGTTCCGTGCCCAGGTGCCGTTCTATCACGTGGCTGGCAAGTCGGGTACGGCGCGTAAGGCCACGGTGGGCTCCAAGGGCTACACCGAGAACGCCTACCGCTCGTTGTTCGCAGGCTTCGGCCCCATGAGCGACCCACGCTACGCCATCGTGGTGGTGATCGACGAACCGGGCAAGGGCGGCTACTTCGGCGGCCTGGTGTCGGCACCGGTCTTCAGCAAGGTCATGTCCGGCACCCTGCGGCTGATGAACGTACCGCCAGACAACCTGCCCCCACCGGCACCGGCCGAGCAATCGCAAGTCAATGCAGCCGCCGCCAAGGGAGGGCGTGGATAATGACGATGCCACTGAGCAAACTGTTTGCCCACGCCAGCCGCGACCCGCTGATTCGCGAGTTGACCCTGGACAGCCGCCAGGTGCGCCCTGGCGACCTGTTCCTGGCCGTGCCGGGTGCCAAGATCGATGGGCGCGGTCACATTGCCGATGCCCTTGCCCGTGGCGCCGCAGCTGTGGCCTACGAAGAGCAGGGCGCCAATGTGTTGCCCCTGACCGACGTACCGCTGATTCCGGTAAAGGGCCTGGTCGCTCAGTTGTCGGACATTGCTGGCCGCTTCTATGGCGACCCCGGCCGCCAGCTGAATCTGTTGGGCGTGACCGGTACCAATGGCAAGACCAGCGTTACCCAACTGGTTGCCCAGGCACTGGATGCGTTGGGCCAGCGTTGCGGTCTGATCGGCACGCTGGGTACCGGCTTCTATGGCGAGCTGCAGAGCGGGCGGCTGACCACACCCGACCCCATCGCCGTGCAGGCCACCCTCTACGACCTCAAGAAGCAGGGCGCCAAGGCCGTCGCCATGGAAGTCTCTTCCCATGCCCTGGAGCAGGGGCGTGTGGCTGCGCTCGACTTCGACATTGCGGTGATGACCAACCTGTCCCGCGACCACCTGGATTACCACGGCAGCATGCAGGCCTACGAAGCGGCCAAGGCCAAGCTGTTCACCTGGCCCAGCTTGCGCTGCCAAGTGGTCAACCTGGATGACGGGTTCGGCCAGCGCCTGGCAGACGCCTATGCCAGGCGCCCTGTCGGTGATCATATCGAGACCCGGCTGATCAGTTATAGCCTGGAAAACCCGGACGCCACGCTGTTCTGCCGCGAGGCCGTGTTCACCGATGAGGGCGTGTGCGCCACCCTGGTCACGGCGCAGGGCGAGCGCACGCTGCGCAGCCAGCTGCTGGGCCGTTTCAACCTGAGCAACATGCTGGCCGCCGTCGCCAGCCTGCTGGCGCTGGACTACGCGCTGGACGAAATCCTCAAGGTCACCCCGCAACTGCAAGGGCCGGTAGGCCGCATGCAGCGCCTGGGGGGCGGTAGCAAACCGCTGGTGGTGGTGGACTATGCACACACACCCGATGCCCTGGACAAAGTGCTGGAAGCACTGCGCCCGCATGCGCACGGCCAGCTGCTGTGCCTGTTTGGGTGCGGCGGCGATCGCGACCGCGGCAAGCGCCCGCTGATGGCCGAAGTGGCCGAGCGCCTGGCCGACCGGGTGCTGGTCACCGATGACAACCCGCGCAGCGAAGACCCACAGCGCATCTTCGACGACATCCGCCCGGGCTTTTCCGCGCCAGATGCGGTGGCCTTCGTCTCTGGCCGCGGCGCAGCCATTGCCCAACTGATCGCCGGTGCTGCCGCCGACGATGTGATCGTGCTGGCCGGCAAGGGGCACGAGGATTACCAGGAGATCAATGGCGAACGTCACGCCTTCTCCGATTTGATCGAAGCCGACAAGGCACTCACAGCCTGGGAGGCACCACATGCTTGAGCCCATGACCCTCAGCCAGCTGACGGGCGCACTTGGCGGTCGCCTGAGCGGTGCCGACGCGCGCTTCGATGGCGTGAGCATCGACAGCCGCAGCGTGGGTGCCGGGCAGCTGTTCGTTGCCCTGACCGGCCCGCGTTTCGATGGCCATGACTACCTGGCCGATGTGCAGGCCAAGGGCGCTGTTGCGGCATTGGTCGAGCGCGAAGTGGCAGGCGTCGACCTGCCACAGCTGGTGGTCGCCGACTGCCGTGTGGCCCTGGGCCAGCTTGGCGCGCTGAACCGTGCCCGGTTCCATAACCCGGTGGTGGCCATTACCGGTTCCAGTGGCAAGACCACGGTGAAGGAAATGCTCGCCAGCATCCTGCGCACCCGCGGCCTGGTGCATGCCACCCGTGGCAACCTGAACAACGACCTGGGTGCGCCGCTGACCCTGCTTGAAATCGCGCCCGAGCACAGCGCGGCAGTGATCGAGCTGGGCGCCTCGCGCATTGGCGAAATCCGCTACACCGTCGGCCTGACCAAACCACAGGTGGTCATCATCAACAACGCCGGTACCGCCCATGTAGGCGAGTTCGGCGGCCCGGAAAAGATCGTCGAGGCCAAGGGCGAGATCCTGGAAGGCCTGGGTGAAGGTGGCATTGCCATCCTCAACCTGGCCGACAAGGCGTTCGATATCTGGCGCAAACGCGCCGGTAGCCATCGCGTCATCAGCTTCGCCCTGGATAACCCCGGGGCCGACTTCCATGCCAGCAACCTTGGCCGGGATGTACGTGGCTGCCCGGCCTTCACCCTGCATGGCGCTGGCGGTGAAGTCACCGTGCAACTGAACCTGCTGGGCGTGCACAACGTCAGCAACGCACTGGCTGCCGCTGCTGCTGCCCACGCCGTGGGCGTGAGCCTGAGCGGCATCGCCGCGGGCCTCGCTGCCGTGCAGCCGGTCAAGGGCCGGACCGTGGCGCAGATCGCGCCGGGTGGGGCCTGTGTTATCGACGACAGCTACAACGCAAATCCCACCTCCATGTGCGCGGCCATTGATATACTCGCCGCCTTTTCCGGGCGTACCGTCCTGGTGCTTGGAGATATCGGCGAACTGGGGCAGTGGGCAGAGGAAGGCCACCGTCAGGTGGGTGACTATGCCCGCGGCAAAGTCGACGCCCTTTACGCGGTGGGTGCCAACATGGCCCACGCGGTACAGGCATTCGGCGCACATGGCCGCCATTTCGCGACGCAAGCTGAGCTCATCGACGCTGTCAGTGCCGAGAACGTCAGCGACACCACCATATTGATAAAAGGCTCGCGCAGCGCTGCGATGGAAAACGTCGTGGCTGCACTGTGCGGTGCCAGCGGGGAGAAACATTAATGCTGCTGCTGTTGGCCGAGTATCTGCAACAGTTCCACAAGGGCTTCGCGGTCTTCCAGTACCTGTCCCTGCGCGGGATTCTGGGTGTACTGACCGCGTTGTCGATGGCGCTGTGGCTGGGGCCGTGGATGATCCGTACCCTGCAAATCCGTCAGATCGGCCAGGCCGTGCGCAACGACGGGCCGCAATCGCACCTCTCCAAGTCCGGCACCCCGACCATGGGCGGTGCGCTGATCCTTTCCGCCATCGCCGTCAGCACGCTGCTGTGGGCTGACCTTACCAACCGTTACGTGTGGGTGGTGCTGATCGTCACCCTGGCTTTCGGTGCCATCGGCTGGGTGGACGACTACCGCAAGGTCATCGAGAAAAACTCCCGTGGGCTGCCCAGCCGCTGGAAGTACTTCTGGCAGTCGGTGTTCGGCCTGGCTGCAGCGGTATTCCTGTACAAGACCGCGCCAACCAGTGTCGAAACCACGCTGATACTGCCGTTCATCAAGGACGTCACCATCCCGCTGGGCATCGGCTTTGTGGTGCTGACCTATTTCGTCATCGTCGGCTCCAGCAACGCCGTCAACCTCACCGACGGCCTCGATGGCCTGGCGATCATGCCGACGGTGATGGTGGGTGGGGCGCTCGGCATTTTCTGCTACCTGTCGGGCAACGTGAAGTTCGCCGAATACCTGCTGATCCCGTACGTGCCGGGCTCGGGCGAGTTGATCGTGTTCTGCGGTGCGCTGATCGGTGCCGGCCTGGGCTTCCTGTGGTTCAACACTTACCCGGCGCAGGTCTTCATGGGCGACGTGGGCGCGCTGGCGCTGGGCGCGGCACTGGGCACCATTGCCGTCATTGTCCGCCAGGAAATCGTGCTGTTCATCATGGGCGGCGTGTTCGTGATGGAAACCCTGTCGGTGGTGATCCAGGTGGCGTCGTTCAAGCTCACCGGCAAGCGCGTGTTCCGCATGGCGCCGATACACCACCACTTTGAACTCAAGGGCTGGCCGGAGCCACGGGTGATTGTCCGCTTCTGGATCATCACCGTGATTCTGGTGCTGGTTGGCCTTGCAACCCTGAAACTGAGGTAGACGAGCGTGTCACTGATCGCTTCCGACCAATTCCGCATCGTTGTCGGCCTCGGCAAGAGCGGCATGTCCCTGGTTCGCTTCCTGGCGAGCCGGGGCATCGCCTTTGCGGTCGCCGACACCCGCGAGCAACCGCCGGAACTGGACACCCTGCGCCGTGACCACCCGCAGGTGGAAGTACGCTGTGGCGAACTGGACGTCGACTTCCTGTGCCGCGCCAGCGAGCTGTATGTAAGCCCTGGCCTGGCCCTGGCCACCCCGGCGCTGCAACAGGCGGCGGCACGGGGGGTGAAGCTTTCTGGCGACATCGAGCTGTTTGCCCGCCATGCCAAGGCACCGATCATCGCCATCAGCGGCTCCAACGCCAAGAGCACCGTCACCACACTGGTGGGCGAGATGGCGGCCAAGGCCGGCAAGCGCGTGGCGGTGGGCGGTAACCTCGGCACGCCGGCGCTGGACCTGCTGGCCGATGACGTCGAGCTGTATGTGATGGAGCTGTCCAGCTTCCAGCTGGAAACCACCGACCAGCTCAATGCCGAAGTGGCCACGGTGCTGAACATCAGCGAAGACCACATGGACCGCTACAGCGGGCTGCCGGCCTATCACCTGGCCAAGCACCGCATTTTCCGTGGGGCGCGCCAGGTGGTGGTCAACCGCCAGGATGCACTCAGCCGGCCACTGCCGGTCGAAGGCCGCCCGTGCTGGACATTTGGCCTGAACCAACCGGACTTCAAGGCCTTCGGCCTGCGCGAAGTGGATGGCGAGAAATACCTGGCGTTCGAGTTCCAGAACCTGATGCCGGTGCGCGAGCTGAAGATTCGTGGCGCCCACAACCAGAGCAACGCCCTGGCTGCCCTGGCCTTGGGGCACGCGGCCGGGCTTGCCTTCGCGCCCATGCTGGAGGCCCTGCGCGCATTCGGTGGCTTGGCCCACCGTTGCCAGTGGGTGCGCGAGCGCGATGGCGTGAACTGGTATGACGATTCCAAGGCGACCAACGTTGGGGCAGCCCTGGCTGCCATCGAAGGTTTGGGCGCCGACATTGAGGGCAAGCTGGTGCTGATCGCCGGGGGGGATGGCAAAGGTGCCGAGTTCACGGCGTTGCGTGAGCCGGTCAAGCGTTTCTGCCGCGCGGTAGTGCTGCTGGGCCGTGACGCCGAGCGCCTGGCCGACGCACTGGGCGACGACGTGCCGCTGGTGCGCGTCGGCACCCTGGAAGATGCCGTGCGCCAATGCGCCGAGCTGGCCCAGCGGGGGGACGCCGTGCTGCTGTCGCCCGCCTGCGCCAGCCTCGACATGTTCAGGAATTTCGAAGAACGCGGGCGCCTGTTTGCCCAGGCCGCGGAGGCACTCGCATGATCTTCGGTATCCTCAAGCCTTACCCGTCGCCACTCATCAGTGGCCGTGGCATCGACCTGGACTTCGCGCTGCTGGCAGGTTGCCTGGCCTTGCTGGGCCTTGGCCTGGTGATGATCACCTCGGCTTCGTCGGAAGTGGCTGCCGTGCAGTCGGGTAACCCGCTGTACCACATGTACCGCCACCTGGTGTACGTGTTCCTCGGCCTGGTCGCCTGCGGCGCGACCATGATGGTGCCGATCGCCACTTGGCAGCGTATGGGCTTCATGATGCTGCTGGGCGCCTTTGGTCTGCTGGTGCTGGTGCTGGTGCCCGGCATTGGCCGCGAGGTGAACGGCTCGATGCGCTGGATCGGCTTCAGTTTCTTCAACGTGCAGCCGTCTGAAATCGCCAAGGTATTCGTGGTCATCTACCTCGCCGGTTACCTTGTGCGGCGCCAGACCGAGGTGCGCGAAAGCTGGATGGGCTTCTTCAAGCCGTTCATCGTGCTGCTGCCCATGGCCGGCCTGTTGCTGATGGAGCCGGATTTCGGCGCCACCGTGGTCATGATGGGTGCGGCAGCTGCCATGCTGTTCCTCGGCGGGGTGGGGCTGTTCCGCTTCAGCCTGATGGTGGTGCTGGCGGTGGTGGCGGTGTTCGTGCTGGTACAGGCGCAGCCCTATCGAATGGCGCGGCTGATCACCTTCACCGACCCCTGGTCCGACCAGTTTGGCTCGGGTTACCAGCTTACCCAGGCGCTGATTGCCTTCGGCCGTGGCGAGTGGCTCGGCGTGGGCCTGGGCAACAGTGTGCAGAAGCAGTTCTACCTGCCTGAAGCCCACACCGACTTCGTGTTCTCGGTGCTGGCAGAAGAGCTGGGCGTGGTCGGCTCGCTGGTCACCATCGCGCTGTTCGTATTCGTCACCGTGCGTGCCCTTTACATCGGTTTGTGGGCCGAGAAAGCCAAACAGTTCTTTGCTGCCTATATGGCATTCGGCCTGGCCTTCCTGTGGATTGGCCAGTTCCTGATCAACATCGGCGTGAACGTCGGCCTGTTGCCGACCAAGGGCCTGACCCTGCCGTTCCTCAGTTATGGCGGTAGTTCCCTGGTGATCTGCTGTGCCTGCGTAGGCCTGTTGCTGCGCATCGAGTGGGAAAGCCGCACGCACCTGGGTAGCGAGGAACATGAATTCAGCGAGAGCGATTTTGCCGAGGAGCCCAGTCATGGCCGCTGACGGCAAGAACGTATTGATCATGGCGGGCGGCACCGGGGGCCACGTGTTCCCGGCCCTGGCCTGCGCCCGTGAGTTCCAGGCCCGCGGGTATGCCGTGCACTGGCTGGGTACCCCGCGTGGCATCGAGAACGAACTGGTGCCTCAGGCAGGTCTGCCGTTGCACCGCATCGAGGTCAGCGGTTTGCGCGGCAAGGGCAAGCTGTCCTTGCTGAAGGCGCCGCTGATGCTGATCAAGTCGGTCCTGCAGGCCCGGCGTGTTATCCGTCAGCTCAAGCCGGTCTGCGTGCTGGGCTTCGGCGGCTACGTCACCGGCCCAGGCGGCGTGGCGGCCAAGCTGTGCGGTGTGCCGCTGGTCATCCACGAGCAAAACGCCCGGGCCGGTACCGCCAACCGCCTGCTGGCACCGCTGTCGGCGCGGGTGTGCGAGGCGTTCCCGAATACATTCGACGCCAGCGACAAGCGCCGTACCACCGGTAACCCGGTGCGCCCCGAGCTGTTCATGGACGCACAGCGCGCACCGCTGGCTGCGCGCCCGGCACGCCTGCTGGTACTCGGCGGCAGCCTGGGTGCGGAACCATTGAACAAATTGTTGCCTAAGGCGCTGTCCGAAGTGCCTGCGGCCGTAAGGCCAGAGGTGTTCCATCAGGCCGGCAAGCAGCATGCGCCGGTCACCGCCGAGCGTTATCGCGAGGCTGGCATAGAGGCTCAGGTAGAGCCCTTCATCAAGGACATGGCCCATGCCTACGGCTGGGCTGATCTGGTGGTGTGCCGGGCCGGCGCCCTGACTGTCAGCGAGCTGGCGGCAGCGGGCCTGCCTTCGATGCTGGTGCCCTTGCCCCATGCCATCGACGACCACCAGACCCATAACGCCCAATATCTGGCCCGTGAAGGCGCTGCCTTCCTGATGCCACAAGCGACAACTGGCGCAGCGCAGCTCGCTGAACGCCTGAACGAGGTGCTGATGCAACCCGAGAAACTCACTGTCATGGCTGGCACTGCAAGACGCCTGGCCAAACCTGCTGCAACCAGCACCGTAGTGGACATCTGCCTGGAGGTGGCCCATGGTTGAGAGCCAGAAAGCCATGCCCCAGCCGAAAATGGGCCGTATCCGTCGCATTCACTTCGTCGGCATTGGCGGCGTGGGCATGTGCGGCATCGCCGAGGTGCTGCTGAACCTGGGCTATGAAGTGTCCGGTTCCGACCTGAAGGCTTCGCCTGTCACCGAGCGCCTGGAATCGTTCGGCGCCCAGATCTTCGTCGGCCACCGCGCCGAGAACGCGGCCACCGCCGATGTGCTGGTGGTGTCGAGCGCGATCAACCCTGCCAACCCGGAAGTGGCCACCGCGCTGGAGCGCCGTATTCCGGTGGTACCCCGCGCCGAGATGCTGGCCGAACTGATGCGTTACCGCCATGGTGTGGCCGTTGCCGGCACCCACGGCAAGACCACCACCACCAGCCTGCTGGCATCGGTGTTCGCCGCAGGCGGCCTGGACCCTACCTTCGTCATCGGTGGCCGCCTGACTGCAGCCGGCACCAACGCCCAGCTGGGCACCAGCCGCTACCTGATCGCCGAAGCCGACGAGAGCGACGCCAGCTTCCTGCACCTGCAACCGATGGTTGCCGTGGTCACCAACATCGACGCCGACCACATGGCCACCTACGAAGGTGACTTCAACAAGCTGAAGAAAACCTTCGTCGAGTTCCTGCACAACCTGCCGTTCTACGGCCTGGCCGTGATGTGCCTGGACGACCCGGTAGTGCGCGAGATCCTGCCGCAGGTCAAGCGCCCGACGGTTACCTACGGCTTCAGCGAAGAGGCCGACATCCGCGCCATCAACGTGCGCCAGCAGGGCATGCAAACCCACTTCACCGTGCTGCGCCGCGACTGCGAGCCGCTGGAAGTGTCGGTGAACATGCCGGGCAACCACAACGTGCTGAATGCCCTGGCCACCATCGCCATCGCCACCGACGAAGGCATTGCCGACGACGCCATCATCCAGGGCCTGTCCGGCTTCCAGGGTGTCGGCCGGCGCTTCCAGGTGTATGGCGAACTGCCGGTAGACGGTGGCAGCGTGATGCTGGTGGACGACTACGGCCATCACCCTACCGAAGTGGCTGCTGTGATCAAGGCGGTACGCGGTGGCTGGCCCAGCCGCCGCCTGGTGATCGTGTATCAGCCGCACCGCTACAGCCGTACCCGTGACCTGTACGACGATTTCGTCCAGGTGCTGGGCGATGCCAACGTGCTGCTGTTGATGGAGGTGTACCCGGCCGGTGAAGAGCCGATCCCGGGCGCCGACAGCCGCCAGCTGTGCCACAGCATCCGCCAGCGCGGCAAGCTGGACCCGATCTACATCGAACGTGGCGCCGAGCTGGCGCCGCTGGTCAAGCCCTTGCTGCGTGCCGGCGACATCCTGATTTGCCAGGGGGCCGGCGACGTCGGCGGCCTGGCCCCGCAATTGATGAAAAGCCCGCTGTTCGCTGGCGCCAAGCAGGAGAAGTCGAAATGACCAGCGCCTACGACACGTTGCACTCCACCCTGGACGTCAAGGCGTTCGGCCGCGTCGCGGTACTGTACGGCGGCAAGAGCGCCGAACGCGAAGTGTCGCTGAAGTCCGGGGCTGCCGTGATCAGCGCGTTGACGGCAGCGGGTGTTGACGTGGTTGCCATCGATGTGGGCGACGACCTGCTCACCCGCCTGCAAAGCGAGAAGGTCGACCGTGCGTTCATCATCCTTCATGGTCGCGGCGGCGAAGACGGCAGCATGCAAGGCTTGCTGGAGTGTCTGGGCATCCCTTACACCGGCAGTGGCATCCTCGCGTCGGCGCTGGCCATGGACAAGCTGCGCACCAAGCAGGTATGGCAGAGCCTGGGCATCCCCACGCCACGCCATGCGGTGTTGGCAAGCGAAAGCGATTGTTTGCGTGCCAGCACGGAACTGGGCTTCCCGCTCATCGTCAAACCTGCCCATGAAGGCTCCAGCATCGGCATGGCCAAGGTGAACAGCGAGCAGGAACTGGTCGCCGCCTGGCAAGACGCCGCCAACTACGATTCCCAGGTACTCGTTGAACAGTGGATTCACGGCCCGGAGTTCACCATTGCGGTACTGCGCGGGCAGGTGCTGCCGCCAATCGCCCTGGGTACCCCGCACGTGTTCTACGACTACGACGCCAAGTACATCGCCAACGACACCCAGTACCGCATTCCCTGCGGGCTGGACAGTGTCAAGGAACAGGAACTGATCGACCTGACCGCCCGTGCTTGCGATGCCATCGGCATCGAAGGTTGGGGCCGGCTGGACGTGATGCAGGACGAGCAGGGCCGGTTCTGGCTGCTCGAAGTCAACACCGCACCCGGCATGACTGATCATAGCCTGGTGCCCATGGCGGCCCGCGCGGCCGGCCTGGACTTCCAGCAACTGGTGCTGGCGATCCTGGCCGACAGCATGGCGACGCGAGGTTAACCATCATGCAAGGCGCGATGATACGTCAGCAGCAACCCGTTACCGGCCGTAGCAAGCCGGTGCCGCGTGGTGCCAGCCGGCTGGTGGCCGACGAGCCCGTATCGGCGCGCCTGCCGCGGCCTAGCCTGGGCGGCCTCAAGCGCCTGCTGTGGCCGGTGCTGCTGGTAGCCGCAGGTTTTGGTGCGTACGAGGGCGCGGTGCGGCTGATGCCTTATGCCGACCGGCCCATCACCAAGATCGACGTGCAGGGCGACCTGACCTACATCAGCCAGCAGTCCGTGCAGCAGCGCATCGCCCCCTACGTGGCGGCCAGCTTCTTCACCGTCGACCTGCCGGCGATGCGTACCGAGCTTGAGCAGATGCCCTGGATCGCCCACGCCGAAGTTCGCCGTGTATGGCCGGACGAGGTCGTGATCCGCCTCGAAGAACAACTGCCGGTAGCGCGCTGGGGTGATGAAGCCTTGCTCAACAACCAGGGCCAGGCGTTCACCCCGCGCGAGCTGGCCAACTACGAGCACCTGCCGCAGCTGGCCGGGCCGCAGCGCGCACAGCAACAAGTCATGCAGCAGTATCAGGTACTGAGCCAGATGCTGCGCCCCCTGGGCTTTTCCATCGCGCGCCTGGAGCTGCGCGAGCGGGGCAGCTGGTTCCTGACCACGGGTGCGAGCAGCGCCGGGCCAGGCATCGAGTTGCTGCTGGGGCGCGACCATCTGGTAGAGAAAATGCGCCGTTTCATTGCCATTTACGACAAGACGCTTAAAGAGCAGATCGCCAACATCGCCCGCATCGATCTGCGATACGCCAACGGGCTTGCCGTTGGCTGGCGGGAACCGATTGCACCGACGACGGCCCAACCCGCCGTTGCGAAGAATTAGAGAGAGGCAGGACCATGGCAAACGCGCATAGCGGCAAAATGATCGTCGGGCTGGACATTGGCACCTCCAAGGTGGTGGCGCTGGTGGGTGAGGTGGGCGAGGACGGCACCCTGGAAATCGTCGGGATCGGCACCCATCCGTCCCGGGGCCTGAAAAAAGGCGTGGTGGTGAACATCGAGTCCACCGTGCAGTCGATCCAGCGTGCCGTTGAAGAAGCGCAGCTGATGGCCGGTTGCCGCATTCACTCGGCATTCGTTGGCGTAGCCGGTAACCACATCCGCAGCCTCAACTCCCACGGTATCGTCGCCATTCGCGACCGTGAGGTCAGCCTGGCCGACCTGGAGCGGGTACTGGATGCGGCCCAGGCCGTCGCCATCCCGGCAGACCAGCGTGTGCTGCACACCCTGCCGCAGGACTATGTGATCGACAACCAGGAAGGTGTGCGCGAGCCGCTGGGCATGTCGGGCGTACGCCTGGAGGCCAAGGTTCACGTGGTGACCTGCGCCGTCAACGCTGCCCAGAACATCGAAAAGTGCGTGCGCCGCTGCGGCCTGGAAATCGACGACATCATCCTCGAGCAACTGGCCTCGGCCTACTCGGTGCTGACCGATGACGAGAAAGAGCTGGGCGTATGCCTGGTGGACATCGGTGGGGGTACCACCGACATCGCCATCTTCACCGAAGGCGCCATCCGCCACACGGCGGTGATCCCGATTGCCGGCGACCAGGTGACCAATGACATTGCCATGGCCCTGCGCACGCCCACCCAGTACGCCGAGGAAATCAAGATCCGTTACGCCTGTGCACTGGCCAAGCTGGCCGGCGCTGGCGAAACCATCAAGGTGCCAAGCGTGGGCGACCGTCCGCCGCGCGAACTGTCGCGCCAGGCCCTGGCCGAAGTGGTGGAGCCGCGTTACGACGAGCTCTTCACGCTGATCCAGGCCGAACTGCGCCGCAGCGGCTACGAGGACCTGGTGCCCGCGGGCATCGTCCTCACCGGCGGTACTGCAAAAATGGAAGGCGCCGTTGAACTGGCCGAAGAAATCTTCCACATGCCGGTACGCCTGGGCGTACCGCACAGCGTTCGGGGGCTGAGCGACGTGGTGCGCAACCCGATCTATTCCACCGGTGTGGGCTTGCTTACCTACGGCCTGCAAAAGCAGACCGAAGACCTGCCTTTGACCGGCAACAGCAGCAACAACAGCTATGGCGATGAACCGAAGGCCCCGGTGCTTGAGCGCTTCAAGCGGTGGGTTCAAGGCAACTTCTAAGTTTCAAAGCAGTAGTGGTAGGCGCGACAACTAGAGAACTGTAAGGAGAGGGAAAATGTTCGAGCTCGTAGACAACGTCCCGCAAAGCCCGGTCATCAAGGTGATCGGTGTAGGTGGTGGTGGCGGCAACGCCGTCAACCACATGGTCAAGAGCAGCATTGAAGGCGTGGAATTCATCTGCGCCAACACCGATGCTCAAGCCCTGAAAAACATCGGTGCACGCACCATCCTGCAATTGGGCACTGGCGTGACCAAGGGCCTGGGTGCAGGTGCCAATCCGGAAGTCGGTCGCCAGGCCGCGCTGGAAGACCGTGAGCGCATCGCCGAAGTGCTGCAAGGCACCAACATGGTGTTCATCACCACTGGCATGGGCGGCGGTACCGGTACCGGTGCAGCACCGATCATTGCCGAAGTGGCCAAGGAAATGGGCATCCTCACCGTTGCGGTGGTGACGCGTCCGTTCCCGTTCGAAGGCCGCAAGCGCATGCAGATCGCCGACGAAGGCATCCGCATGCTGGCTGAAAGCGTCGACTCGTTGATCACCATCCCCAACGAGAAGCTGCTGACCATCCTGGGCAAGGATGCAAGCCTGCTGTCTGCCTTCGCCAAGGCGGATGACGTGCTGGCTGGCGCCGTGCGCGGTATCTCCGACATCATCAAGCGCCCTGGCATGATCAACGTCGACTTTGCCGACGTGCGCACCGTGATGGGCGAGATGGGCATGGCCATGATGGGCACCGGCTGCGCCAGTGGCCCGAACCGTGCTCGCGAGGCCACCGAGGCGGCCATCCGCAACCCGCTGCTTGAAGACGTCAACCTGCAGGGCGCCCGTGGCATCCTGGTGAACATCACCGCAGGCCCTGACCTGTCGCTGGGTGAATACTCCGATGTGGGTAGCATCATCGAAGCCTTCGCCTCCGACCACGCCATGGTCAAGGTGGGTACCGTGATCGACCCGGACATGCGCGACGAGCTGCACGTCACCGTTGTGGCCACTGGCCTGGGTGCGCGTATCGAGAAGCCGGTCAAGGTCGTCGACAACACCCTGCAAACTGCCCAGCAGGCCTACGAGGCATCCAACCCGGCCCCGGTGCGCCAGGAGCAGCCAGCGGTCAACTACCGTGACCTGGAGCGCCCGACCGTAATGCGTAACCAGGCCCACGCCGGTGCCGCCGCAGCCGCCAAGCTGAACCCTCAGGACGACCTGGATTACCTCGATATTCCGGCATTCCTGCGTCGTCAGGCCGATTAATGAAATTTATCAGGGGTATAAGGGTGATTGGTATTCATCAAAGGTTGGGTCTGTTATCATCCCCAGCCTTTGTTGATACCTGTTCGCAATTTGCGCTGAAGCGGCCAATGCCATGATTAAACAACGCACCCTGAAGAATACCATCCGTGCCACAGGTGTCGGTCTGCACTCCGGGGAGAAGGTCTACCTGACCCTCAAGCCTGCACCTGTTGACACCGGCATCGTCTTCCGCCGCGCCGACCTGGACCCTGTGGTCGAGATCCCTGCGCGTGCGGCCAACGTCGGCGAAACAACCATGTCGACGACGCTGGTCAACGGTGACGTCAAGGTCGATACGGTCGAGCACTTGCTCTCCGCCATGGCGGGTTTGGGCATCGATAACGCCTACGTCGAGCTCTCCGCCTCGGAAGTGCCGATCATGGATGGCAGCGCCGGACCTTTTGTATTCCTGATTCAGTCTGCCGGCCTGGAAGAACAGGACGCAGCCAAGAAGTTCATCCGCATCCTGCGTGAGGTAACCGTGGAAGAGGGCGACAAGCGCGCCACGTTCCTGCCTTTCGAAGGTTTCAAGGTGAGCTTCGAGATCGACTTCGATCACCCGGTGCTTCGCAACCGGACCCAGAGCGCCAGCGTCGACTTTTCCAGCACGTCGTTCGTGAAGGAAGTGAGCCGCGCCCGCACCTTCGGCTTCATGCGTGACATCGAATACCTGCGCAAGCACAACCTTGCGTTGGGTGGTAGCGTCGAGAACGCCATCGTGGTCGACGAGGAAGGTGTACTGAACGAAGACGGCCTTCGCTACGAAGACGAATTCGTGAAGCACAAGATCCTCGATGCCATTGGCGACCTCTACCTGCTGGGCAACAGCCTGATCGGCGAGTTCAAGGGCTTCAAGTCCGGGCACGCGCTGAACAACCAGCTGCTGCGCAAGTTGATTGCTGAAACTGATGCTTGGGAAGTGGTTACGTTCGAAGATGCCAGTACGGCACCGATCTCCTACATGCGCCCTGTTGCGGCTGTGTAAGTTCGAACATTCTCTAGTTCATTAAGGCCACCTTCGGGTGGCCTTTTTTATGGTTCAGCTACCTACTCAAACTCTCCTCAATCAGCCTACTCCAGTCCCATCTCACCCCGTCCCGCTACGCCCTTCTTTTTGCTTTTGCTGTTGCTGTTGCTTCTAAGCGCGCGAAAGCCCAGGCGACGCAGATTGCGACTTCAGGAGGCCGAGCGGAGGGCTTGCGGAGGGAGGTGACG
>NZ_JACVVF010000058.1:0-25334 GCF_016648095.1 Pseudomonas sp. S32 | reverse complement strand
AAATAAACTGTAGGAGCGAGCGCAGCTCGCGATGCGCCGCGCGGGCGGCGCTTGATCTCCCATAAAACGCAACTCGCCCGCCATACGCCCGCCACCCGCTCAAAGCCAAACCGCATCCCAGTGCGGATAATCACCGGCCCTGCTAACCAACCCCGCCCGAATCGGATTGGCCACGATATATCTCGCTAACCTGACAACATCCTCTTCACGACGCAGCGCTCGATCGTAATAGCCTGCCTGCCAGATCGGCGAGGCCTTCACTCCGGCCTTGCGCAAGGCATTACTTGTCTGGCACTTGAAGCGTTGCATCAGCATGCTCAGCGTCGCGTCCTTCAATTCGAGCAGCCAGTGCACATGGTCTGGCATCACAACCCAGGCTAATGAGTGGCAGTGCTGTTTATGTTGTGCAAGACGCATGTTGTGGACGGCCAGGCGGGCGTACTGGAAATCATCGAATAATGGCCGACGGCGGTGGGTAACAGTGGTCAGCATATAAAGCCTGCCCGGAACCGAGCAGCGGGCACGGCGTAATCGACAGCCATGAGGGTTGGTCATTGTGCTCATCCTTGAAAATGTGCGTGCTGGTACAGCCTAGCTGCGGTGCAAGGATGAAAGCGGTAATCAGGGTTGCAGCATGTAACTGGATACACGGCGCAGGCGGCGCTCAATCTAGGCACCGCCACAAAACTTAAGCCCCCACTACAAATTCCAGACGAAAAAAAAGGCGACCCGAGGGTCGCCCTTTTTACCGATCAAACAGAACTCAGTTCTGTTTGGCCATTGCTTCGCGCAGCAGCGCAGCCATGGTGGTGTCGGCAGCCGCTTCCGGAGCGTTTTTCAGGCTCTGGATGGCTTCACGCTCTTCAGCGTCATCTTTCGATTTGATCGACAGGCTGATAACGCGCGATTTGCGGTCAACGCTGATGATCTTGGCTTCGATCTCTTCGCCTTCCTTCAGAACGTTACGCGCATCTTCAACGCGGTCACGGCTGATTTCGGAAGCTTTCAGAGTGGCTTCGATGTCGTCGGCCAGGGTGACGATGGCGCCTTTGGCGTCAACTTCTTTCACGATGCCCTTGACGATAGCGCCCTTGTCATTGACAGCAACGAAGTTGGAGAACGGATCGTCTTCCAGCTGCTTGATGCCCAGGGAGATGCGCTCGCGCTCTGGGTCGACCGACAGGATGACGGTTTCCAGCTCGTCGCCCTTCTTGAAACGACGCACGGCTTCTTCGCCGGTTTCGTTCCAGGAGATGTCGGACAGGTGAACCAGGCCGTCGATGCCGCCGTCCAGGCCAATGAAGATACCGAAGTCGGTGATCGACTTGATGGTACCGGTGATCTTGTCACCCTTGTTGAACTGGCCGGAGAAGTCTTCCCATGGGTTGGACTTGCACTGCTTGATGCCCAGGGAAATACGACGACGCTCTTCGTCGATGTCCAGAACCATGACTTCCACTTCGTCGCCAACCTGAACGACTTTCGACGGGTGGATGTTCTTGTTGGTCCAGTCCATTTCGGAAACGTGTACCAGACCTTCAACGCCTTCTTCCAGCTCAGCGAAGCAGCCGTAGTCGGTCAGGTTGGTAACGCGCGCTTGTACGCGAGTACCTTCTGGGTAACGGGCAGTGATAGCAACCCACGGATCTTCGCCCATCTGCTTCAGACCCAGCGAAACGCGGTTGCGCTCACGGTCGAACTTCAGAACGCGTACGTCGACTTCGTCGCCAACGTTAACGATTTCCGATGGGTGCTTGATGCGCTTCCAAGCCATGTCGGTGATGTGCAGCAGGCCGTCGATACCGCCCAGGTCCACGAATGCGCCGTAGTCGGTGAGGTTCTTGACGATACCTTTGACTTGCTGGCCTTCCTGCAGGGTTTCCAGCAGGGCTTCGCGCTCGGCGGAGTTCTCGGCTTCCAGCACGCTGCGACGCGAAACAACAACGTTGTTGCGCTTCTGGTCCAGCTTGATGACCTTGAATTCCAGCTCTTTGCCTTCCAGGTGGGTGGTGTCGCGCACTGGGCGGACATCAACCAGGGAGCCCGGCAGGAACGCACGGATGCCGTTAACGTCGACAGTGAAGCCGCCTTTAACCTTACCGTTGATAACGCCCTTGACCACTTCTTCGGCGGCGAAAGCTGCTTCCAGAACAATCCAGCACTCGGCGCGCTTGGCTTTTTCACGGGACAGTTTGGTTTCGCCAAAGCCGTCTTCGACCGCGTCCAGCGCAACGTGCACTTCGTCACCGACCTTGATGGTCAGCTCGCCAGCTTCGTTGTAGAACTGCTCGAGCGGGATGACGCCCTCGGACTTCAGGCCAGCGTGTACGGTAACCCAGTCGCCGTCGATGTCGACAACGATACCGGTGATGATGGCACCCGGCTGAAGATTGAGGGTTTTCAGGCTTTCTTCAAAGAGTTCTGCAAAGCTTTCGCTCATTTTAATTCCTGTAGATTCGGGCGAAACAGACGCCCATCACCACATTCCAGACAATGTGGGTTCGTTTTAAGTAAAGGAAAGCCCGCAGGACGATGACTGGTGCACCTGCCTGCCTTCCTGGTTATCAGAGGAGATCGCGCAGTGCGAGCTCGCTCCTGATACGTTGCAACACCTGATCGATGGACAATTCGGTGGAATCCAGCTGAATGGCGTCTGCCGCTGGTTTCAGCGGGGCCACTGCACGTTGGGTATCGCGCTCATCGCGCGCACGAATGTCATCTAGCAGACTCGACAGACTAACATCTTCACCCTTGCCCTTCAACTGCAGGTAACGGCGGCGGGCTCGTTCCTCGGCACTGGCGGTGAGGAACACTTTCAATGGCGCGTCGGGAAACACCACGGTGCCCATGTCACGGCCATCGGCAATCAGGCCAGGCGCCTCGCGGAAGGCGCGCTGGCGCACCAGCAGTGCGTCACGCACGGCCGGCAGCGAGGCCACCCGGGAGGCACCCGCGCCGACGGTTTCGGTACGGATGACGTTGCTGACATCCTCACCCTCGAGAATGATCTGCTGAAGCTTACCGGGCTGGGCGGCAATGAACTGCACATCCAGATGAGCGGCCAGGCGGGTCAGCAGCTCTTCGTTGGTGAGGTCCACGCCATGGTTGCTGGCGTTGAACGCCAGCAGACGGTACAGCGCGCCGGAATCCAGCAGCCGCCAGCCCAGCTCCCGGGCCAGCAGCCCGGCAACGGTGCCCTTGCCCGAGCCGCTCGGCCCGTCGATGGTGATGACTGGCGTAGGCGCGTTCACGGCTTGCCCTCTTCCGCCACGCGGATGCCCACCTCGGCGCACAGCGCCAGGAAGTTGGGGAACGACGTGGCAACGTTGGCGCAGTCATGGATGCGGATAGGCGCGCTGGCGCGCAGCGATGCCACGCTGAAGGCCATGGCAATGCGGTGGTCGCCGTGGCCGTGCACTTCACCGCCGCCTAGCTGGCCGCCCTCGATGATGATGCCGTCAGGGGTGGGTTCGCACTGGATACCCAGGGTGATCAGGCCGTCGGCCATCACCTGGATACGGTCGGACTCTTTGACCCGCAGCTCTTCGGCGCCACGCAACACGGTACGCCCCTCGGCGCAGGCCGCGGCCACGAACAGCACCGGGAACTCGTCGATGGCCAGCGGCACCAGCGCTTCAGGGATGTCGATACCCTTGAGGCGTGCGCCGCGTACGCGCAGGTCGGCCACCGGCTCGCCACCCACTTCACGCTGGTTTTCCAGGGTGATGTCGCCGCCCATCAGGCGCAGGATGTCGATGACACCGGTACGGGTGGGGTTGATGCCCACATGCTCCAGCACCAGCTCGGAACCTTCGGCAATCGAGGCCGCCACCAGGAAGAACGCCGCCGACGAGATGTCGGCCGGCACTTCGATACGGGTAGCGGTGAGCTTGCCGCCAGCCTGCAGCGACGCCACCGGGCCATTGGTGTCCACGCTGTAGCCAAAGCCGCGCAGCATGCGCTCGGTGTGGTCACGGGTAGGCGCAGGCTCGGTGACGGTGGTCTTGCCTTCGGCGTACAGGCCCGCCAGCAGCAGGCAGGATTTGACCTGCGCACTGGCCATCGGCAGCGTGTAGGTCAGGCCCTTGAGCGGGTGGCCGCCGCGGATGGTCAGCGGTGGGCGGCCTTCCGGCCCGGTTTCAACCACCGCGCCCATTTCGCGCAGCGGGTTGGCCACACGGTTCATCGGGCGCTTGGACAGCGACGCATCGCCCGTCATGGTGACGTCGAACGCCTGCCCGGCCAGCAGGCCGGACAGCAGGCGCATGGAGGTGCCCGAGTTGCCGACATACAGCGGCCCGGGTGGTGGCTTGAGGCCATGCAGGCCCACACCGTGAATGGTCACGCGACCGTGGTTGGGGCCTTCGATGACCACCCCCATGTCACGGAATGCCTGCAGGGTCGCCAGGGCGTCCTCACCCTCGAGGAAGCCCTCGACCTCGGTGGTGCCTTCGGCCAGCGAGCCGAGCATGATCGAGCGGTGGGAAATCGACTTGTCGCCCGGTACGCGGATTCGCCCGGTCAGGCGGCCACCGGGTTGGGCCAGGAAAATCAGATCGTTGGCGTTCATAGCGTCCACATAGGCCCGGCGGGCCAGGATTTTACTGAAATGCTCGCGGGCAACCCGAGCGCGGGTGAACACACCCAGCAGCTGGTGCCCGTCCCCATCAGCGATCGCATCGCGCAAGGCGTCGAGATCGCTGCGATATGTATCAAGCGTGCGCAGCACAGCGTCGCGGTTGGCAAGGAAGATGTCATGCCACATGGTCGGGTCGCTGCCGGCGATTCTTGTGAAATCGCGAAAGCCACCCGCAGCGTACCGGAAGATTTCAAGGTTTTCATCGCGCTTGGCCAACGAATCGACCAAACCGAAGGCCAGCAGGTGCGGCAGGTGGCTGGTGGCAGCCAGCACCTCGTCATGGCGCTCGACGGGCATGTGCTCAACGTCAGCGTCTAGGGCGCGCCACAGGCGGTCGACGATGGCCAGGGCGGCGCGGTCGGTTTCGGCGAGCGGGGTAAGGATGACCTTGTGCCGGCGGAACAAGGCGGCGTTGGAGGCCTCCACACCGCTTTGCTCGGACCCGGCAATCGGGTGGCCAGGCACGAAGCGCGACACACGCTCGCCCAGGGCTGCCCGGGCAGCCCGCACCACATTGCCCTTGGCACTGCCCACGTCGGTGATCACGGCTTGGCCGAGGTCCAGACCAGCCAGAAGCCCCAGCAGCTTTTCCATGGCCAGAATGGGCACGGCAAGCTGGATGACATCGGCGCCCACGCAGGCTGCAGCCAGGTCGTCTTCGCAGCGGTCGACCACGCCCAGGGCCACCGCCTGCTTGCGCGACAGGGCATCCAGGTCGACGCCGACCACTTCGCGGCACAGGCCGCTTTCACGCAAGCCCTTGGCGAAGGAGCCGCCGATCAGGCCCAGGCCGACCACCACCAGGCGGTTGATGATCGGCGCGGGTTGGGTTGTTGCTGCATTTACCACGGGTGTGAACCTTGTTTGGCGTTGTGTTGGGTGCCGGGGGTGCCATGCACCCCAGTCGCGAGCGGCTACGAGCGGCGGTTCGGAATCAAAGCACTGCCTTTGGATACGAACCCAGCACCTTCAGTGCCACGGCTTCCTGGCTGATCTGCTCGAGCACGGCCTTGATCAGCGGGTCGCGGTGGTGGCCGACGAAGTCGATGAAGAACACATACGTCCACTTGCCGCTGCGCGACGGGCGGGTTTCGATGCGGGTCAGGTCGATGCCGTTCTGATGGAAAGGCACCAGCAGCTCGTGCAGGGCACCTGGCTTGTTGCTCATCGAAACGATGATCGAGGTCTTGTCGTCGCCGGTCGGCGGCACTTCCTGGCTGCCGATCATCAGGAAGCGCGTGGAGTTGTCGGGGCGGTCCTCGATTTTCTCGGCCAGGCGGGTCAGGCCATACAGGTTGGCCGCCATATCGCCGGCAATTGCCGCAGAATTCCATTCGCCCTTGACGCGCTTGGCCGCCTCGGCGTTGCTCGACACCGCCACACGTTCCACATTCGGGTAGTGCGCGTCCAGCCACTTGCGGCACTGGGCCAGGGACTGGGCATGGGAGTAGATGCGGGTGATGCTGCTGGTCTTGGTGCTCTCGCCCACCAGCAGGTGGTGGTGGATACGCAGCTCCACCTCACCGCAGATCACCATGTCGTGCTCGAGGAAGCTGTCCAGGGTATGGCTGACAGCCCCTTCGGTGGAGTTTTCCACGGGCACCACGCCGAAGTTGACGGCGCCAGCGGCCACCTCACGGAACACTTCGTCGATGGCTGCCATTGGCCGGCTGATCACAGCATGGCCGAAATGCTTCATGGCAGCGGCCTGGGTGAAGGTGCCTTCCGGGCCCAGGTAGGCGATTTTCAGCGGCTCTTCCAAGGCCAGGCACGAGGACATGATTTCGCGGAACAACCGCGCCATCTCTTCGTTGCCCAGTGGGCCCTGGTTGCGCTCCATTACCCGCTTGAGCACGGCAGCTTCGCGCTCAGGGCGGTAGAACACCGGTTTTTCACCCTCGGGCAGCGAGGCCGTCTTGACCTTGGCCACTTCCTGGGCGCAACGGGCGCGCTCACTGATCAGCTCGAGGATTTTCTCGTCGAGGCTGTCGATGCGCACCCGCAGGGCGGTGAGTTCATGCTCGGACATCAGCCGTGCTCCTTCTCGAATTCAGCCATGTAGGCCACCAGGGCTTCGACGGCGTCCAGGCCCAGGGCGTTGTAGATGGAGGCGCGCATGCCGCCCACCGAGCGGTGGCCCTTGAGGTTGAGCAGGCCGCGGGCGTCGGCACCGGCCAGGAAGGCTTTGTCCAGGCGCTCGTCAGCCAGGCGGAAAGGCACGTTCATCCACGAACGGGCGTTGTGGCTGATCGGGTTGGTGTAGAACTCGCTGGCATCGATAAAGCCGTACAGGCGGTCTTTCTTGGCCCGGTTGCGCTGCTCCATGGCATCGACACCGCCCTGCTCTTTCAGCCACTCGAACACCAGGCCCGAGAGGTACCAGGAATAGGTGGCCGGGGTGTTGTACATGGAACCGTTGTCGGCCGACACCTTGTAGTCGAGCATGGTCGGGCAGCTGCTGCGGGCATGGCCCAGCAGGTCTTCACGCACGATGACCACCACCAGGCCGCTGGGGCCGATGTTCTTCTGGGCGCCGGCGTAAATCAGGCCGAACTGCGACACATCGATGGGGCGCGAGAGGATGTCGGAAGACATGTCCACCACCAGCGGCACATCACCGGTCTGCGGCACCCAGTCGAACTCCAGCCCGCCGATAGTCTCGTTGGACGCATAGTGCACGTAGGCAGCGTTCGGGGTGAGGTTCCACTCGTTCTGGCCGGGGATGGCCAGGTAGTCGTAGGGCTTGGCACTGGCGGCCACGTTCACGTGACCGAAACGGCGCGCTTCTTCGATGGCCTTTTTCGACCAGATGCCGGTTTCGATGTAGTCGGCGGTGCCGTTTTCCGGCAGCAGGTTGAGCGGGATTTCGGCAAACTGCTGGCTGGCACCGCCCTGCAGGAACAGCACCTTGTAATTCGAGGGGATGGACAGCAGGTCACGCAGGTCCTGTTCGGCCTTCTCGGCGATGGCCACATAGTCGTCGCTGCGGTGGCTCATTTCCATCACCGACAGGCCCTTGCCACGCCAGTCCAGCATTTCTGCCTGGGCGCGCTGCAGCACGGCATCCGGAAGCGCGGCAGGGCCCGCGCAGAAGTTAAAGGCTCGTTTGCTCACATCCACTCTCGCTCTGCCAAATAGAACAAAATCTTGGTTCGGTCACTGCGTATCTTGCAGGAGCCGAGGTGCCTGCATTGCGAGCTACGCTCGCTCCTACATGGTCAAACGGGGCGACCTTGGTCGCCCCGTTCGGGTGTAACGCCTGCTTAGTCCTGCGGTGCCTCTTCGGCGTCCGCAGCGTCGTCATTGTCGGGCGCCTGGGCCTCGACACCCTCCTCGTCCAACTCGATCACATCATCGAGCTCTTCTGCAGACGGCTCCTGGATACGCTCCAGGCCCACCAGCGTCTCGTCGCTGGCCAGCTTGATCAGGGTGACGCCCTGGGTGTTGCGGCTAAGGCTGGACACTTCGCCCACCCGGGTACGTACCAGCGTGCCCTGGTCGGAAATCAGCATGATCTCCTCGCCTTCCTGCACCTGAATGGCGCCGATCAGCAAGCCGTTGCGCCCCTTGGTGCCCATGGCAATGACGCCCTGGCCACCACGGCCGCGACGCGGGAACTTGGACAGCGGGGTACGCTTGCCGAAGCCACGCTCGGAGGCCGTGAGGATCTGCGCACCGGACTCTGGAATGAGCATGGAGATGATCTCCTGGCCCTTGCCCAGCTTCATGCCGCGCACGCCACGGGCGGTACGGCCCATTTCGCGCACCACGCTCTCGGCGAAGCGGATCACCTTGCCCGCATCGGAGAACATCATGACTTCCTTGGCGCCGTCGGTGATGGCCGCCGCAATCAGGGTGTCGCCTTCTTTCAGCTTCAGGGCGATCAGGCCGTTGCTGCGCGGACGGGCGAACTGCACCAGCGGGGTCTTCTTCACGGTGCCCGACGCGGTGGCCATGAAGATGTAGGCGCCAGTAGGTTCGGCTGCCCACTCAGGGGTATCGCCGTCTTCTTCGTCGGCTTCCTCCACCTCGACCACTTCACCTTCGAGCACGGTGTCATCCGCGTCCTCCAGCTCTTCGTCGGCACCGGCGCTCTGCTGCAGGGCCTCCAGGTCGATCTGCAGCATGGCGGTGATGCGCTCACCTTCTTCCAGCGGCAGCAGGTTGACCAGCGGGCGGCCACGGGCAGCACGCGAGGCTTCGGGGATTTCGTAGGTTTTCTTCCAGTACACCTTGCCCTTGCTGGAGAACAACAGCAGGGTGGCGTGGCTGTTGGCGACCAACAGGTGCTCGATGTAGTCCTCGTCCTTCACGCCGGTCGCCGACTTGCCCTTGCCGCCGCGGCGCTGGGCCTGGTAGGCGGACAACGGCTGGGTCTTGGCGTAACCACCGTGGGAGATGGTTACCACGCGCTCCTCTTCCGGGATCATGTCGCCGTAGTTGAGGTCGTGGCTGGCGTTCAGGATCTCGGTACGGCGGGCATCGCCATATTCGGCGCGGATCGCTTCGAGTTCTTCGCGGATCACTTCCATCAGGCGCTCAGCGCTGCTGAGGATACGGATCAGCTCGCCGATCTGCTCCAGGATTTCCTGGTACTCGGCCAGCAGCTTCTCGTGCTCGAGGCCGGTCAGGCGGTGCAGGCGCAGGTCCAGAATGGCCTGGGCCTGTTCTGGCGACAGGTAATACTTGCCGTCGCGCAGGCCAAATTGCTCTGGCAGGTCTTCGGGGCGGCAGGAATCGGCACCGGCGCGCTCGACCATCACCTGCACGGCACTGGATTCCCACGGCGTGGAAATCAGCGCTTCCTTGGCTTCGGACGGCGTTGGCGAGGCCTTGATCAGGGCAATGACCGGGTCGATGTTGGACAGCGCAACGGCCTGGCCTTCAAGGATATGGCCGCGCTCGCGGGCCTTGCGCAGCTCGAACACGGTACGGCGGGTGACCACCTCACGGCGGTGGCGCACGAAGGCTTCGAGCAGGTCCTTGAGGTTGAGCAAGCGCGGGCGGCCGTCGACCAGCGCCACCACGTTGATGCCGAACACGCTCTGCAGCTGGGTTTGCGAATACAGGTTGTTGAGCACCACCTCCGGCACCTCGCCGCGACGCAGCTCGATGACGATGCGCATGCCGTCCTTGTCGGACTCGTCGCGCAGCTCGGTGATGCCTTCGATCTTCTTCTCTTTGACCAGCTCGGCGATTTTCTCGATCAGGCGGGCCTTGTTGAGCTGGTAAGGCAGCTCGGTCACGACGATCTGCTGGCGGCCGCCTACCTTGTCGATGTCTTCGATTTCGGAGCGGGCGCGCATGTAGATGCGGCCACGGCCGGTACGGTAAGCCTCGATGATGCCCTGGCGGCCGTTGATCAGGCCGGCCGTGGGGAAGTCCGGGCCCGGAATGTGCTGCATCAGCTCATCGATGGTGACTTCGGGGTTGTCGATGAGTGCCAGGCAGCCGTCGATGACCTCGCCCAGGTTATGCGGCGGGATGTTGGTGGCCATGCCCACGGCGATACCGCTGGAACCGTTGACCAGCAGGTTGGGGATACGAGTGGGCATCACCGCCGGGATCTGTTCGGTGCCGTCGTAGTTGGGCACCCAGTCGACGGTTTCTTTGTGCAGGTCGGCCAGCAGCTCGTGGGCCAGCTTGGCCATACGCACTTCGGTGTATCGCATGGCAGCGGCGTTGTCGCCGTCCACGGAACCGAAGTTGCCCTGGCCGTCGACCAGCAGGTAGCGCAGCGAGAACGGCTGGGCCATACGCACGATGGTGTCGTAGACCGCAGTGTCGCCGTGCGGGTGGTACTTACCGATCACGTCACCGACCACGCGGGCGGATTTCTTGTACGGCTTGTTCCAGTCGTTGCCCAGTTCGCTCATCGCAAAGAGAACGCGACGATGCACGGGCTTCAAGCCGTCACGCGCATCGGGCAGCGCTCGCCCGACAATCACGCTCATCGCGTAGTCGAGGTAAGACTGTCTCAGTTCGTCTTCGATATTGACCGGGAGGATTTCTTTGGCCAGTTCGCCCATGAGAAGCCTGATTCCTTTTTCTGGTGAAACTTCGCAGCTCCATCAAGGGCCGAACGAAGCTCGCCGCCGCAGCGCATCAGCATGCGACGACTTACGACAAATCAACGAGTTGTGCCATGGATCTGCGCAGTGAAGACCGCCGGTATGGGCGGGCTTGGAAACTGCCGGATGTTACCACAATGGCGGGGGTGGTGGGGAGATGTGCACCGGGGGCTTGCCGGTGAATGTGCGGCGCCGGAGGGATCGGGCGCCGCTTGAGCGGCGCATCGCGAGCTGCGCTCGCTCCTACAGGTGTTTCGGGCCGAATCAGTGCAACCGCTTGCGACACATCAGTTGCGCCAGCTTGGCGGTGTCCGGGCGCTCGATGATGCCCCGTTCGGTCACGATCACGTCGATCAGGTCTGCCGGGGTCACGTCGAACACGGGGTTGAACACCTCGACATCAGGCGCAACCCGGGTACCGGCGTAGTCCAGCAGCTCGCCGGCCTCGCGCTCTTCCAGCGGAATGTCTTCGCCGGTGGCCAGGTTGAGGTCGATGCTGGTGCTCGGCGCCACCACCATGAAGCGCACGCCGTGGTGCATGGCATTGACCGCCAGTTGATAGGTGCCGATCTTGCTGGCCACATCGCCGTTGGCAGCGATGCAGTCTGCGCCCACCACCACCCAGGTGATGCCCTTGGTCTTCATCAGGTGGGCCAGGGCGGAATCGGCACACAGGGTCACCGGCAGGCCTTCGTTGGCCAGCTCCCAGGCGGTCAACCGCGAGCCCTGCAGCCACGGCCGGGTTTCACCGGCGTACACCCGCTCCACCATACCCTCCAGGTAACCGGCGCGGATCACCCCCAGGGCGGTGCCGAAGCCGCCGCTGGCGAGGGCCCCGGCATTGCCGTAGGTGAGCAGGGTCTGGGCATTGCCCTGGTGGCGGCGGATCAGCTCGGTGCCGTACTGGGCCATGGTCAGGTTGGCCTCGCGGTCACTCTCGTGAATCAGGCGCGCTTCAGCTTCCAGGGCGGCCAGCACGTCTTCGGCAGGGCGCAGACGCTGCAGGCGCTCGCGCATGCGGTTCAGCGCCCAGAACAGGTTGGCCGCCGTGGGGCGCGCCTCGGCCAGCACCAGGAAGTCTTCTTCCAGGTCCATTTCCCAGTCGCCGCCCTCGGCCAGCCGCTCTTCCACGGCCAACACCAGCCCGTAGGCGGCCACGATGCCGATCGCCGATGCACCGCGCACCGCCATGTCGCGGATGGCCGCTGCCACCTGCGCAACATTGTCGCAGGCCAGCCATTGTTCTTTCGAGGGCAGCAGGCGCTGGTCGAGCAGGTGCAGGACGCCGCCCTGCCAGCGGATCCCGGTCACCTTCTCCGCCGCCAAAAGTCGCTCGCGCATCACCTCTCCCCGTGGTTCGCCCATCAAAAGCCGGCGATTATAGCGAGCCTGGTGGCCAAGCGCTCGGGTATACTTCGGCCTTTTCGAGCGCAAGCTCCAGGCCATGCGCTGCAACCACTGCCCGCCACACCCAGGCTGGCCCTGGCCCGCAGTTGCCGGCTTGCCGCTTGAAGCTGACACCCAAGTTCCAGAGGACTGTTCAATGAGCAACGTCGACCGCGCCGAAATTGCCAAGTTCGAAGCGCTGGCCCACCGCTGGTGGGACCGTGAGAGCGAGTTCAAGCCGCTGCACGAAATCAACCCGCTGCGGGTCAACTGGATCGACGAGCGCGCCAGCCTGGCGGGCAAGAAGGTGCTGGACGTGGGCTGCGGCGGCGGCATCCTCAGCGAAGCCATGGCCCAGCGCGGCGCCACGGTCACCGGCATCGACATGGGCGAAGCGCCCCTGGCCGTCGCCCGGCTGCACCAGCTGGAGTCTGGCGTGCAGGTGGAATACCGGCAGATCACCGCCGAAGCCCTGGCCGAAGAAATGCCCGGCGCATTCGATGTGGTCACCTGCCTGGAGATGCTTGAGCACGTGCCCGACCCGTCCTCGGTCATCCGCGCCTGCTACCGCATGGTCAAGCCTGGGGGCCAGGTGTTCTTCTCCACCATCAACCGCAACCCCAAGGCGTACCTGCTGGCCATTGTCGGCGCCGAGTACATCCTCAAGATGCTGCCGCGCGGCACCCACGACTTCAAGAAATTCATCCGCCCGTCGGAGCTTGGCGCCTGGAGCCGCGTTGCCGGCCTTGAAGTGAAGGACATCATCGGCCTCACCTACAACCCGCTGACCAAGCACTACAAGCTCAGCAGCGACGTGGACGTCAACTACATGATCCAGACCCTGCGCGAGGAATGAGCATGCGCCTGCGAGCTGTACTGTTCGACATGGACGGCACCTTGCTGGACACGGCGCCGGACTTCATCGCCATCTGCCAGGCCATGCTCGCCGACCGTGGCCTGCCGCCGGTGGACGACACCCTGATCCGCGGGGTGATCTCGGGCGGCGCCCGGGCCATGGTCGCCGCCACCTTTGCCATGGACCCGGAGGCCGAGGGCTTCGAGGCCCTGCGCCTGGAGTTTCTGGAGCGTTACCAGCGCGACTGCGCCGTGCACACCCGGTTGTTCGATGGCATGGCCGAGCTGCTGGCGGACATTGAGAAAGGCAAGCTGCTGTGGGGGGTGGTCACCAACAAGCCGGTGCGTTTCGCCGAGCCCATCATGCAGCGCCTGGGCCTGGCCGAACGCTCGGCACTGCTGATCTGCCCAGACCACGTAACGCGCAGCAAACCAGACCCAGAGCCGCTGATACTGGCCTGCAAGACGCTGAACCTGGACCCGGCCAGCGTGCTGTTCGTGGGGGACGACTTGCGTGACATCGAGTCGGGCCGCGACGCCGGTACCCGCACCGCAGCGGTACGTTTTGGCTATATTCACCCGGATGACAACCCGAACCACTGGGGCGCCGACGTGGTGGTCGACCACCCGCTGGACTTGCGCAAGGTCATCGACAGCGCGCTGTGTGGCTGCTGAACAGTGCGGCCCTGCGCATGACCTGTCCAGCAGGGCCCTGTAGGAGCGGCTTCAGCCGCGAACACCGGCGCAGCCGGTGCCCTGCACCGCGCCGCCTGCTTCGCGGGTAAACCCGCTCCCACAGGTTCAGCTGCCCGCTTACAGGGTGTGTTCAAGCATTTAAAGGACTCAAACATGTTCGACTACGCCGCTCGTGCGGATCTGCTCAAAGGCCGGGTCATCCTGGTAACCGGCGCCGGCCGTGGTATCGGCGCTGCCGCTGCCAAGGCTTACGCCGCACTCGGTGCCACGGTGCTGCTGCTGGGCAAGACCGAAGCCAACCTGAACGCGCTGTACGACGAAATCGAAGCGGCTGGCCACCCACAGCCGGTGGTTATCCCGTTCAACCTGGAAACCGCCCTGCCCCACCAGTACGACGAACTGGCGGTGATGATCGAAGAACAGTTCGGGCGCCTGGACGGGCTGCTCAACAACGCCTCGATCATCGGCCCACGCACCCCCATGGAGCAGTTGTCGGGTGACAACTTCATGCGCGTGATGCATGTGAACGTGGATGCCACCTTCATGCTCACCAGCACCCTGCTGCCATTGCTGAAGCTGTCCGAGGACGCTTCGGTGGTGTTCACCAGCAGCAGCGTGGGGCGCAAGGGCCGCGCCTACTGGGGCGCCTACGGGATCTCCAAGTTCGCCACCGAAGGCATGATGCAGACCCTGGCCGACGAACTGGAAGGCGTGGCACCGGTACGCGCCAACAGCATCAACCCGGGCGCCACGCGCACCGCCATGCGTGCCCAGGCCTACCCAAGCGAGAACCCGCAGAACAACCCCCTGCCCGAAGAAATCATGCCGGTGTACCTGTACCTGATGGGGCCAGACAGCAAAGGCGTGAATGGGCAGGCGTTCAACGCCCAGTAAGCCCAGGAGGCCGGGCGGCCTCCTGATTCACACCGCAACCGGGGTCAGCCAGCGGCCAGCGCCGGGCTTACCCGGCCTTGCTGGCGCCCTTCGAGCTGCATGCAACGCTCCAGGAACAGGAACATGCAATCGTAGCTCTTGCAGATTGCCCGGCGCAGCTCGGTACGCAGGCTCATGCTCGGGTTCTCGCCCGCCAGGGTGCAGATGATCTCCAGCGCCTCCCACGGGTGGGTGTCGTCATACTGGGCATGCATCTTCAGCCACTTCATGGCGCGCTTGCGCTGGTCTTCCGGGAAGCCCATGGCGTAGGTATCGGTGGAGCACACCACTGCCGACCACTCCCCGGTCGCCCCTTCGATGGCATAGTTGGTGGCCGCCATCGACACCGCCAGGTTCTCGGTGGCGCACACCCGCCAGCACCAGTCGTTCAGGCCGTTGAGTTCGGGCGGTACATCCTGGGCCTGCAGGTCGTGCAGGTTCACGCCATGGGCCTGGGCCCAGTTCACCCAATAATCGGCGTGGTTCAGTTCCACGCGAATGTTGCGCATCAGCCAGCGCCGCGCCATGTCCTCGCCCTGATGGCGGCCATAGCGGGTCTTGGTGAGGTTGTGCGCCATGTACAGCGAGAACTGCTCCACCACCGGCCAGCCGCCAATCAGGTACTGGCGAATGGTGGACTGCTTGAGGGTGCCGTCGCGCAGGCGTGCATACAGCTCGTGCTCCACCACACGGCGCTTGCTCTCGCTGCAATCCTCGATCAGTTGCTGGGCCCACGTGGGGTAGCTGGCCGGGTCCATCAATGGCCCGATACGGACGAATGCATCAATCACTTTCTGCTCCTTGATCCTTGTGATTTCTAGCTAGCGAAACGTGCCAGGCGCCCGCTGCAACAGGGGCCGGTCGGCCACCCGCTGGCGGTGCAAACTGTCACAGGTGAACACCTGCGGGCGTTCTATCAGGTAGCCCTGGGCGTAATCCACACCAATTTCCTGCAGGGCCTGCTCGATCAACGGGGTCTCGACAAACTCGGCGATGGTACGTTTACCCATCACGTGGCCGATGTGGTTGATGACCTCGACCATGGCCCGGTTGACCGGGTCATCGAGCATGTCCTTGACGAAGCTGCCGTCGATCTTGAGGAAATCTACGGGCAAATGCTTGAGGTAGGCAAACGATGACATGCCGGCGCAGAAGTCATCGAGGGAAAACCGGCAACCCAGGCCCTTGAGTTCATTGATGAAGCGGATCGCGCTGCCCAGGTTGGCGATGGCGCTGGTCTCGGTGATCTCGAAGCAGATCATGCGCGGCGGAATGGCGTAGTCCACGAACAGGCGTTGCAGGTACTCCAGGAATTTGTCATCACCGATGCTCGAGCCCGACAGGTTGATGGCACAGGTGGCCAGTGGCCCTTTGTGGCCGGCGTCCAGGCACTGGCGGATGATCATGAAGACGTTGCGCACCACCCAGCGGTCCAGTGCGGTGATCAGCCCGTAGCGTTCGGCGGCTGGGATAAAGCTGTTGGGCAGGATGGTGCGCCCGCTTTCGTCATGCAGGCGTAACAGAATCTCGATATGGCCAGGGCCGTCGAAGGCTTTGAGCGGCGCGATTTCCTGGGCGTACAGGCAAAAGCGGTTTTCTTCCAGGGCCACGTGCAAGCGCTGGATCCAGGCCATTTCGCCGAAACGGATAGACAGCTCGCTGTCGTCGGCATGGTACACCTGCACACGGTTACGGCCCTTTTCCTTGGCCATGTAGCAGGCCATGTCGGCCGCACGCAGCGACGTTTCCAGAGTGCCGGGCGCCTGGGCGATGTGCACCAGCCCTACGCTTACCGTGGTCACGAATGGCCTGCCCTTCCACACAAAGTGCAGGCTCTGCACCATCTGGCGCAGTTGCTCGGCAATGCGCTCGGCCTGCTCGGGCGGGCAGTTTTCCAGCAGCACGCCAAACTCGTCGCCCCCCAGCCGCGCCAGGGTGTCGCCTTCGCGCAGGCCCGATTGCAGCACCGCGCAGATGTGCCGCAGCAATTCGTCGCCCGCCGCATGCCCGCAGGTATCGTTCACCAGCTTGAACTGGTCCAGGTCCAGGAACATCAGCGAATGCCGGCCCGGCTGGCGCGCCAGGGCATTGAGCGCCTGCTCCAGGCGGTATTCGAATTCACGCCGGTTGGCCAGGCCCGTGAGGGCATCGTGGGTGGCCTGCCAGGACAGGTTGGCGATGTACTGGCGCTCCTGGGTCATGTCGTGCAGCACCAGCACGATGCCGCTGACCTGCCCTTCGTTGACGATGGACGAGCCCACCAGGTTGATCGACACGGTGCTGCCGTCCAGCCGCTGAATCAGCCGCGCATGTTCGGCCCCGCCCTTGAGGCTGCCACTGAGCACCTGGTCCACCAGGCTGCGGCCTTCGTCCATGTCGTGCTCGTCCACCAGGGTGAACAGCGCCGACAGCGGCAAGCCCAGGGCCTGGGCAGCTTGCCAGTGGGTGAGCTGCTCGGCCGCAGGGTTCATGTAGCCGATGCAGCCCTCCACATCGGTGGTGATCACCGCGTCGCCAATGGCTTGCAGGGTGATTTGCGCGCGCTCTTTTTCTTCCTGCAAGGCGCTGGCGAACGCCTGGCGCTGGGCCAGCAGCTTGCTTGAGCGGCGCCAGGCGATGGTAATGAGGATGAGCGCGGTCACCAGGTTGGTAATCAGCAGCACCCTCAGCAGTACCCGCGAGCCCTCGCCCAAGGCATCGCTGAACGCCTTGGCGGCGGGGGTGACACCCTCGTTGATGATGGCGATACGCGCCTTCCAGGCTTCTACCGTGGCCTCAGCCACCGGCCCATTGGCGAAGCGCTGGTGCATCTCGCCCGCCAGCACGTCCAGCTTGGCCAGGTAGTCGTCACCCATGTCCCAGTAGTTCACCGCCGTCTGCATGTAGCTGATGCCGCGGAAATGGCGGTAGAACCAGATGATGCGCTCAACATCGTCCAGGTGGTTGCCGCCCTGCAGCACGGCCTCGCGGGCGGCCTGCAGGTCAGGGTCCGGTTTGTCCAGCACCTTGCGCACGCGGTGGTCGCCCTGGGGCACGATGATGGCCTGGCGATAGCGCTGGTAGGTGTCCTCGTCACGCGTATCTGCGTACAGGTTGAGGTAGTAGATGGCGTCTTTCTGAGCCTTGGACCATAGGCTCTCCCCCGCGACGTAGGCACGCACGGCTGAAAGCGTATACAGGCTGAGGCTGCCCAAGGCGACCTGAAACACCACCACGGCGATGAAGGGCCAGGTGATGCCGAGCAGCTTGGGCGCCTCTTGAGTGCGATGTCCCTTCATGGATTCCCTGTCACCGAGCTGATAAGGCGAGAATCGACCCAGACAAAGCACAGCGTAGGCCATTTGCCAGTAACGCGATGGAAATTTCAGCAGTGACCGGCGTGCTGCACCTAGCGCTGCTGCAAGTGCCCATACAGCTTGGCGTACAAGCCGCCCTCGGCGATCAGTTGCTGGTGGTCGCCGTCCTCTGCCACACGCCCGCCATCGAACACCAGCACACGGTCAGCCTGCTTAACAGCCGACAGGCGGTGGGCGATGATCAGGGTGGTGCGGCCGGTTAAAAACCGTGCCAGTGCCTGGTGCAAGTTGTACTCGGTGGCGGCGTCCAGCGCCGAGGTAGCCTCGTCGAGGATCACCACCTTGGGCTCGGCCAGTACCATGCGGGCGATGGCCAGCCGCTGGCGCTGCCCACCGGACAGCCGCACGCCGGACCGCCCCACCACGCTGTCCAGGCCCTGGGGCAAGGCGGCGATGGTGCCGTCGAGCTGGGCAATGGCCAGGGCCTGCCAGCAGGCGTCATCGGTGCAGTCGCGCCCCATGGTCAGGTTGGCGCGCACGGTGTCGTTGAACAGCGACGGGTGCTGCAGCACCACTGCGACATGCTCGCGCAGGGTGTCCAGGCCGATCTCCTGCAAGGTGGCACCGCCAAAACGGATGCTGCCGGCCTGGGCGCTGTACAGCCCCAGCAGCAGCTGCACCAGGGTGCTCTTGCCGCCGCCACTGGCACCGACGATCGCCACCTTTTCACCGGGGGCAATGGCTAGGTCGAGGTGCTCCAGTACCGGCTCATCACCGTAGGCGAAGCTCAGGTCGCGCACCTCGATGCCGACCGTGGCGTGGCCGGCGAAGGGGTTGCTGGCGCCGGGGTACTGGGGCTCGTCGGCGCGCGCCAGCAGCTCGTTGAGGCGGTTCAGGGCGCCACCTGCGGCGTAGTAGGCGTATTGCAGGTTGAGCAGCTGCTCCACGGGGCCAATCATGAACCACAGGTAGCTGAACACCGCCAGCATCTGGCCAATGGACAGGTCCGAAAACAGCACGGTGAGCATGGCGGCCGCACGGAAGATGTCGATGCCGAACTGGAACAACAAACCACTGGCGCGGCCACTGGCATCACTTTTCCACTGGGATTCCACCGCATAATCACGCACTTCGCGGGCGCGCACGCCCAGGCGACCAAGGAAGTAGCCCTGGCGGTTGCCGGCACGGATTTCCTGGATGGCATCGAGGGTTTCGGTAAGGGCTTGGGTAAAACGGGCCGTGCTGTCGTTTTCAAGCTTCTTGAGGTGCTTCACGCGCTTGCCCAACTGCACGGTGAAGTAGATGACCAGCGGGTTGAACAGCAGAATGAGCAACGCCAGCTGCCAGTGCATCCAGATAAGAATGGCCGCAGTGCCGGTGAGGGTTAGCATGGCGACCAGGAAGCGGCTGAGGGTTTCGCCCACGAACTTGTCGAGGGTGTCCAGGTCGGTGACCAAGTGGGTGGTGACCGTGCCGCTGCCCAGGCTTTCGTACTCCTTCAGCGAAATACGCTTCAGGCGCTCGATGAGCCGAATGCGCAACCGGTAGACGATGTCCTTGGCAAGGCCGGCGAACAGTTTGGCCTGAACCACGTTGAACGCCAGCGCACACAGGCGCAGGCACAGGGTAAGCACCAGCATCAGGCCGATATAGCCCGCGGCCACCTGCCAGCCTTGGGGCAGCAGCTGGTTCATCCACTTCAGCGCGGCATCGCCATGGCCCAGCAGCACTTCATCCACCAGCAGCGGCAGCAGCAACGGGATGGGCACGCTGCAGCAAGCCGCCAGCACCGCGATCAGGTTGGCAGACCAGAGCTGCTTTTTGTGGTGCAGGGCCAGGCGGCGAATCTCTGCCCAGCTCAACCGGTCAGCCACGGCCTGGGGTTTACCCGGCACCGGGTCGGGCGACCCGGGCATATCAAGCACTGGCGGCCTGCTGCAGCCAGCGGCTGAGCAGAGGCTGCAGGCGCTCCAGTGGCTGGTAGCCGTTGGTCAGCAAGGCCAGCTGGCCATTGCACTCGGCAAGCAAGGTGGGAAAGCCCGCAATGCCCAGGTCCTGCGCCCAGGTGAAATCGGCGGCCGTGGCGCTGCGGGTATCGGCACGGGCGAAGGCCTCGGCGAACACCGCGCGGTCGAAGCCGACCTGCTCGGCCAGCTCTACCAATTGTGGGGCAGTGGTCACGTCTACACCCTGCTGGTAGAACGCCTGCTGGATGGACGCCAATAGTGGCCACACACGCTCGGCCTCCAGCTCGCGGGCGGTGACCAGGGCGCGGCAGGCAGGTTCTGTGTCGTAGACGAAGCCATCTGGCATGGCGCCTTCGAAACGGAACGGCTGCCCGGTGGCGTCGGCCACGGCCTGCCAATGCTCCAGGATGTACTTGCGCGTTGAGGTGTCCAGCGCGCTGCCACCAGTACGCAACCCCCCAGGCACCAGGTGGGTAGGCACGCCGGCCTGCTGCGCCTGGGTGATCAGCGCCGCGGCAACGGGTGCGAAGCCCCAGCACCAGGAGCACATCGGGTCCATCACGTAGATCAGGCGTGCAGACATGCCTCAGGCCTCGGCTTTGTAGTTGTAACCAATCGGGTGCGGCAGGTTGCGGGCCTTGGCCAGTTCGATCTGCTTCTGCCGGTCGATGGCGCTGCGCCGGGTCTTCTCGCTCAGGGTGTCCCAGCAATGTGGGCAGCTGATACCTGGCGAATAATGCTCGGACTCGCGCTCCTGGGCGTTGATCGGGTGGCGGCAGGCGTGGCACTGGTCGTATTCGCCTTCGCTCAGGTCGTGGCGCACCGTGACCCGGTTGTCGAATACGAAGCAGTCGCCGTCCCACAGGCTCTGTTCCTGGGGCACTTCCTCGAAGTACTTCAGGATGCCGCCTTTCAGATGATAGACCGCCTCGAAGCCTTCACCGAGCATGTAGCTGGAGGCTTTTTCGCAACGGATGCCACCGGTGCAGAACATGGCCACCTTCTTGTGCCTGGCGGGGTCGAAGTTGGCCTTGATGTACTCGGGGAACTCGCGGAAGGTTTCGGTCTTAGGGTCGATGGCGCCCTTGAAGGTGCCAATGGCCACTTCATAGTCGTTGCGGGTGTCGATCAGCAGCACTTCCGGGTCGCTGATCAGGGCGTTCCAGTCCTTGGGCTCCACATAGGTGCCCACCGCCTGGTTGGGGTCTACGCCCGGCACGCCGAGGGTGACGATCTCTTTCTTGAGCTTGACCTTGGTGCGGTAGAACGGCTGTTCGTCGCAGTACGACTCTTTATGGTCGACATCCACCAGCCGCGGGTCGTTGCGCAGCCAGGCCAGCAGGCCGTCGATGCCTTGGCGGGTGCCGGACACGGTGCCATTGATGCCCTCGTTGGCCAGCAGCAAGGTGCCTTTGACGTCGTTGTCGAGCATGGTCTTGAGCAGCGGTTCGCGCAGTTCGACGTAATCCTGCAGGGTGACGAACTTGTACAGCGCCGCGACGACGATCGGTTGTGACATGAAGCAGGTTCTCCAGGTGGTTGCCCTCGTAAGGGGCGGACCGGGTTACACAATGTAAAAGGGGCCGCTGAGCGGCCCCTGTGGGGATGAAGCGGATTCTACCAGAACCCCTTCAGGGTTTCAGTGCCCGCCGCCGGCGCACACGGGCGAAGCCGGCGCAGCGCCGACCTTGGCCCACTCTTCGCCGGTGTAGGTATGAATGGCCAGGGCATGAATCTGGCCCATCAGCTCACCCATGGTGGCGTACACCTTCTGGTGGCGCTTGACGCTGTTCAGGCCAGCGAACTGCTCGCTGACGATCACGGCCTTGTAGTGCGTCTGCTGGCCACGGCTGTGCATGTGGCTTTCATCCAGCACCTGCAGGTGCTGCGGCGCCAGGGCGGCCAACTGCTGTTCGATACGCTGTTGCATGCTCATCGCGTACGGCTCACTTCTTGGCTGGGGCGGCTGCCTTGCCGAAGTTCGGGTCCAGCTCCTTGGTCATGTCTTCAAGCAGCTTGTTCACCACCGGCACCGCAGGCTCCAGGCTCTGCTGGGTCAGCTGGGCCGACTCCTGGGTGACCTTGGGCATTTCACGCAGCACTTTCTTGCCCAGTGGCGATTCGTAGAACTTGACCAGGTCTTTCAGCTCTTGCTCGGTGAAGGTCCTGGTGTACAGGTCAACCATTTTAGGCTTGAGCTTGTTCCAGCCGATGGCGCTGTTGAGCGCGGCGTTGGCCTTGGCCTGGTAGCTTTCCAGTACCGGTTGCTTGGCGGCCGGTGCCTTGGTCTGGGCGAAGCGCTGGGCGAACATCTGCTGTACCTGCATGTACACCGGGGTGCCGAGCTTGTCGGCATTGGCCAGGGTCAGGAACTTCTCGGCAGCCGCGTTGTGGCTGGCAGTGGCGGCAAGTACCTGGCCGCTGGCACAGGCCAGGGCAACGGCAGCACAGAGGACACGAAGACGGGTCATTGCATTTCCTTCAGGAGGGGGAGGCGGTACCTCAGAGTAGAGCATTCTGCGCCCGTGACGGCACGCTGCTCAAGGGGCACGACAGACGATTGAACCGCCCGGTCGCATGAGGGCCTAAACTGCTGATTCTGACTGACAAGGGAGTGAATGCAGCATGAGCCGTATCGAGACAGACAGCCTGGGCCCGGTCGAAGTTCCTGAGGACGCCTACTGGGGCGCCCAGACCCAACGCTCGCTGATCAACTTCGCCATTGGCCAGGAGCGCATGCCGCTGGCAGTGCTGCACGCCCTGGCACTGGTCAAGAAAGCGGCCGCGCGGGTGAATGATCGCAATGGCGACCTGCCCGGCGATATCGCGCGCCTGATCGAGCAGGCGGCCGACGAAGTGCTGGGCGGCGAACACGATGACCAGTTCCCGCTGGTGGTGTGGCAGACCGGCAGCGGCACCCAGAGCAACATGAACGTGAACGAGGTGATTGCCGGGCGTGCCAACGAGCTGGCGGGCCAGGGCCGCGGCGGCAAGGCGCCGGTGCACCCCAACGACCACGTCAACCGCTCGCAAAGCTCCAACGACTGCTTCCCGACGGCCATGCACATTGCGGCGGCCCAGGCGGTGCACGACAAGCTGCTGCCGGCTGCAGCCGAGCTGTCTTCGGGGCTGGCGGAGCTTTCAGCGCGCCACCACCAGCTGGTGAAGACCGGCCGCACGCACATGATGGACGCCACCCCCATTACCTTCGGCCAGGAAGTGTCGGCGTTCGTTGCCCAGCTCGATTATGCCCAACGCGCCATCCGTGCCACCCTGCCAGCGGTTTATGAACTGGCCCAGGGCGGCACGGCGGTGGGCACCGGGTTGAACGCACCGCACGGGTTCGCCGAAGCCATTGCCGCCGAACTGGCTGCGCTGTCCGGGTTGCCGTTCGTGACCGCGCCGAACAAGTTCGCCGCCCTGGCCGGGCACGAGCCGCTGACCAGCCTGGCCGGTAGCCTGAAAACCCTGGCAGTGGCACTGATGAAAATCGCCAACGACCTGCGCCTGCTGGGTTCTGGCCCACGGGCGGGGCTGGCAGAAGTACGCCTGCCGGCCAACGAGCCGGGCAGTTCGATCATGCCCGGCAAGGTCAACCCGACCCAGTGCGAGGCGCTGTCGATGCTGGCCTGCCAGGTGCTGGGCAACGACGCCACCATCGGCTTTGCCGCCAGCCAGGGCCACCTGCAGTTGAATGTGTTCAAGCCGGTGATCATCCACAACCTGCTGCAGTCGATCGAGTTGCTGGCCGATGGCTGTCGCAACTTCCAGCAGCATTGCGTGGCCGGTATCGAGCCAGATGCCGAGCAGATGGCTGCGCACCTGGAGCGCGGCTTGATGCTGGTCACGGCGCTCAACCCGCACATTGGCTACGACAAGGCTGCAGAAATCGCCAAGAAGGCCTACAACGAGGGCAAGACCCTGCGTGAAGCGGCGCTGGAGCTGAATTACCTGACCAACGACCAGTTCGACCAGTGGGTAAGGCCAGAAAACATGCTGGCACCGGGCGGCCGGGGCTGACAGGTCTACCGGGGGTGGTGGGTGGCCAGCCTGCGGGCCCGCCAGCCCGCTACCAGGGAGGGGCCCAGCGCGACCAGGGCCGAGCCCAGCACCACCACCACTGCGCCTATGTAACCGAGGGCGTTGATGTCTTCGGCCTGCACATACGCAGGCCATAACAACGCCGCAACCGCTACCGCAACGAAGGTGACCAGCGGGGTGAGGGCCAGGGTGGCACTCACCCGCGATGCCTCCCAGTGGGCCAGTGCTTCGGCAAACGCGCCGTAGGCAACCAGCGTGTTAAGGCAACAGGCCAGCAGCAACCAGCCCTGCACCGGGCTCAACTGCAGGGCCTCCAGCGGGTGTACCCAGGGCGTCAGCAATGCAGCGCAACTGAGGTAGATCACCATCATCACCTGCTGTGAGTTCCAGGTTGTAAGCAGCTGCTTCTGGCTCAACGCATAGAACACCCAGATGCTGGTAGCCAACACGATGGTAAGTACACCGGTGGTGTAGGTGCCCAGCGACGTCAGCAGTTCATCGAGCCGCTGGTTGAAGAACAACCCGAAACCCGCCAGCAGAATCAGCAGCCCCATGCCCTGCCCCAGGCTGAATCGCTCGCGGAACACGAACACGCTGGCCACCAGCAGCAGCACCGGCCCAAGCTGCACCACCAGCTGCGCAGTACCTGGGCTCAGCAGTTTCAGCCCGATCAGATACAGCACGTAGTTGCCCATCAACCCGAATACCGCCACCACCACCAGCCCCCGGCCTTTGCGGCTGAGCTTGCCGAGCGATGGCAGACGGCGGCGCGCCGACAGCCACGCGCACAGCAGGCCACCGGAGACCAGCAGGCGGTACCAGGTCACGGTCAGCGGGTCCATCACTTGCAGCACCTGCTTGAGCTTAATGGGCAAGATGCCCCACAGCAACGCGGTCAGCAGCGCCAGGAACAGGCCATAGCCCCAGCGGCCGGAAGTGATATGCATGGTGTCCTCGATGATGTCCGTGGTGCGGGTATGGGGATTCTAAGGGCTTGGCGGGCCGCTACGGTGGCGTGCGTCGAGAAAAGAATTCATCTGGTCATTCTGCGGCGGCATGATGTGCGTTGCCCGCCAGGCAGACAGCGCACTGTAGGTATGGCACCGGCTGCGCCGGTGTTCGCGGCTGAAGCCGCTCCTACGTTTGTTTCGGGCCAATTAGGCCTGCGCGATTGGCGCGCGTACCCTTGGCGCATGTCGCGGTATCGTGTCGTACCAACCAGGCGGTCGCGCGCGCCTGCCACAGGCGTAACTGGCCCGAAAAAAACGTAGGAGCGACCGCCAGGTCGCGATGCGCCGCGCGGGCGGCGCTCGGTCTCATAGGCGCAGACCGTGTTGTGGCGAACACCTGGCGGCCCTGATCCAATCTCGGCCCGGGACCCTTCACCGGCAGAATGCGATTGGGCTGGCAGGTGTTCGCCTTTCCAGGTGCAGCGCCTGGGAGATCGAGC
>NZ_JACVVF010000057.1:0-26288 GCF_016648095.1 Pseudomonas sp. S32 | reverse complement strand
CGTAGGAGCGAGCAAAGCTCGCGATGCGCCGCGCGGGCGGCGCTCGATCCCGCAGGCGCTGCACCCGTTACGCCAAACAGCCGTCAGCCTTGATACCGCCAAAGGCCTATTGCTCCTTGGCTTCATCCATCTTCAGCGCGCCATCTTCAAAGATATTCAGCTTCTGGCGCAACTCGCGGGGCTGCATGGGCGCCTGGTCGTTGTCATTGTCGGCCTTGGGCGCAGCGGGTGGCGCAGCGCCGGGCGCCGACGCGGCGGGCGCTTGTTTCGAACCTTGCTCGCCCTCGATATCACGCTGGGCCTTCTTGGTCAGCACGATGATGTCGATGCGGCGGTTCACCGGGTTGAACGGGTTCTTGCGGTCGAACAGCGATGACGACGCATAGCCCACCACCCGCGCCACCTGATCGTCCGGGTACCCGCCGGCCACCAGCGCCCGGCGCGCCGCGTTGGCGCGGTTGGCCGACAGCTCCCAGTTGCCGAACTCGCCAGTGCCCGCATAGGGTTTGGCGTCGGTGTGGCCGCTGACACTGATCTTGTTCGGTACGGTCTTGATGGTGTCTGCCATCGCCAGCAGGATGTCTTCGAAATACGGCTGCAGGCGCGCGCTGCCAATGTCGAACATTGGCCGGTTCTCGGCATCCATGATCTGGATACGCAGGCCGTCCTGGGTGATCTCGAACAGGATCTGGTCCTTGAACTTCTGCAGTTGCGGGTTCTCTTCCACCTTGTTCTGCAGCTCTTGCAGCAGCAGCTCCAGGCGCTCCCGCTCAACCTGCTCGGCCATGGTTTCAACCTGGTCCTTGTTCACCTCGATGGTGTTGTCGGGGGTAGGCTCGGACTTCTCCGTCGGGTTGATGGTTTTTTCCGGGGCCAGTTCAGGCGACCCGCCCAGGTCGATGACGTAGGGCGTGCCACTTTCCGAAAAACCGATCGGGTCCTTGAAGTAGCCGGCGATGGCAATCTTCTGCTCCGGCGTGGCCGTGGAAAGCAGCCACAGCACCAGAAAGAACGCCATCATGGCCGTCGCGAAGTCGGCAAAGGCGATTTTCCAGGCGCCGCCGTGATGGCCGCCGCCAAAGCGCTTTACGCGCTTGACGATGATGGGCTGGTTGTTTTCCATGGATCAGCGACCGCGTACCGCTTGTTCCAGCTCGGAGAAGCTGGGGCGATGCTTGGGGTACAGCACCTTGCGCCCGAACTCCACGGCCAGCGATGGCGGCATCCCCGAGGCCGACGCCACCAGCGAAGCCTTGATCGATTCGTAGAGGTTCAGCTCCTCCTTGGCATCGTGCTCCAGGCACTTGGCCAACGGGCCGAAGAAGCCGTAGGCCGCCAGAATACCGAAGAACGTCCCCACCAGCGCCGCGCCTACGTGCATGCCGATGGCCGCCTGGTCGCCGTCGCCCAGCGAGGCCATGGTCACCACGATACCCAGCACCGCAGCCACGATACCGAAGCCGGGCATGCCGTCGGCCACGCCGGTCACCGCATGCGACGGGTGCTCCAGCTCTTCCTTCATGCTCAGCAGCTCCATGTCGAACAGGCCCTCGAGCTCATGCGGGGCCATGTTGCCGGTGGACATGATGCGCAGGTAGTCGCAGACGAACGCGGTCATGCGTTCATCGGCCAGCACGGTCGGGTACTTGGCAAAGATCGGGCTGGCCGAGGCATCCTCGATGTCGGCCTCGATGGCCATCATGCCCTCACGGCGGCTCTTGTTCAGAATCTCGTACACCAGCCCCAGCACCTCCAGGTAGTAGGCATGGGTGAAGCGCGAGCCGAACATCTTCATCGACTTCTTGATGACGTGCATGGTCATGTAGCCGGGGTTGGCCTGCAGGAATGCACCAAAGGCCGCACCGCCAATGATCAGTACTTCGAACGGCTGGATCAGTGCCGCGATCTTGCCGTGGGAGAGCACGTAGCCGCCGAGCACGCTCGCGAATACGACGATGATGCCGATAATTTTAGCCATAGATTCAAAGCACTTGCTGTCGTGGTCAGGGGATGTGGCGGAAGCGTCAAAACTCTTCTTCTACTTATCGGCAGAACTGCGCCAGACTATAGCCACTCAAAGCGAAAAGCCAGTTCGGACTGATGTCAAAATGCCAATCGAAACTAAGGTACCCGGCCAGGCTCCACGTACGTTAGAGGCCTGGGTAAAGCTGCTGGAAAGCATTCGCATACCTGTGCCCAAGCACAGCTATGACCGGGTAATGGCGGCCATCAACGACAATCGCCGCTCACTGCGCGATATCGCCGAACTGATGCAGGACAGCCCCGCCCTGGTGCTGTCGGTGATGCGTGAAGCCAACCACCCCACCAACGCCAGCCAGGCCGAGCCTGCCGAAAGCCTGGAGGTGGCCCTCAACCGCCTGGGGCTGGAGCGCAGTGCGCAGTTGCTCAAGCGCCTGCCATCAGTGCCAGCCGAGAACATCCCGCCGGTGCTCTGCCAGTTCCAGCTGATCAGCCAGCATGCCTCGCAGCAGGCCAGTGGGCTGTTCGCCAGCCGCCTGGCGCGGCTCTGGCAGGAAATCCACTGGGGCAGCCTGCTGTTCCTGTCGCCGCTGTGGCCACTGGCGCTGGCCCACCCCAAGCTGCTGGACACCTGGGAGCTGCGGGTCATCCATAAAGGCGAGGTGGCCGCAGAGGTCGAGCATGAACTGTTTGGCGTCCGTATCCTGGAGCTGTGCCGGGCCATGGCCGAGCACTGGCGCCTGCCACAGTGGGTCACGCTGGGCTATCGCCTGCTGCTCGAGGAGCGCGAGCAACTGGCACAGGTGCTGAACATAGCCCGCGATGAAGACCTGCTCAGCCAGCAGCACAGGCTGGACGCCGAGCCCGGCCTGCGCCGCTGGTTCAACCAGCCGGCCAACACCGTACTGCTGGCCAACAACCTGGCCCTGGCCGCTCAGGTGGGCTGGGACAACCCGCACCTGCTGCGCTGGCAACTGCTGACCGCGCTTTACCTGCAGACGTCGCTGGAAGACGTGCAGCAGCAAATGCACCAGCAGGCCGCTGCCAGTGCCCGCCGCCATGCCAGGCTGGCGCTGTTCCACCCCGCCGAGGCGCTGATCTGGCCCTGGCACCAGCGCCGACCGCACCCAGATATGCTGGCACCGCCGCCCCCTACCAGTGACGACCTGGCACGTTGGCGCACGCTCTGCCAGGACCTGCTGGCCCAGCCGACCCCGTTCACCAACACCGTCCACCTCGCCACCCAGGCACGCGAAGCCCTGCTGGCCTGCGGCATGCAGCGCGTACTGCTGCTCGGGCTCGACCGGGCCAACGACTGCCTGCGCGTGCAGCAGGTGGCCGGCCTGCCCAAAGAGGCCGCGAGCCTGGTGCTGCCCGTTGCGCCGAACAAGCTGTTACAAAAATTGATGGCCCAGGCGGGGCAGTTGCGCATTACCCCCGAGAACCACACCCAGTTCAACGCCCTGCTGCCCGCCCCACTGCGTGCCCTGTTCCGCGGCGAGCACGTGCTGCTGCGCTCCCTGGCGGTGAATGACCAGGTACTCATGCTGATGGTGGCCGACCAGGGTTGCAGGCCCATGGCCGATATCAGCGTGCAGGCCTTCGGCAAGACCGCACAATGCATCGAGCGGGCCCTGACCGTGTTTGCCAACCGCAAGGCCTGAGCCTTGCGCTACAATCGCCCCTCTTTGCACACTGGAGACCGTGGATGAGCGACTTTTCCGGCCTGCCGCTGGTGATCGAGCCCGCAGACCTGCTGCCACGCCTGGCTTCGCCCCAGCTGATCCTGGTCGACCTGAGCAGCGCCAACCGCTATGTCAGTGGCCATGTCCCGGGCGCGCACTTTGTCGACGGCAAACGCACCCAGCTCGGTCAGCCACCGGCCCCTGGCCTGCTGCCAGCGCTGGGCGACCTGGAAAAACTGTTCGGTGAGCTGGGCCACCGTGATGATGCGGTGTACGTGGTGTACGACGATGACGGCGGCGGCTGGGCCGGGCGCTTCATCTGGTTGCTCGACGTGATCGGCCACACGCGCTACCACTACCTGAATGGTGGCATCCAGGCGTGGCCTGCGGACAAACTGTCCACCGAGGCCCCGGCCAAGGGCACTACGCCAGTGGCACTGCACATCGACAATACGCCCACTGCCACCCGCGAGTACCTGCAAAGCCGCCTGGGCGCCGACGACCTGGTCATCTGGGATGCCCGCGGTCCGCAGGAATTCAGTGGCGAGAAAGTGCTGGCGGCCAAGGGCGGGCACATACCCGGTGCGATCAACTTCGAGTGGACCGCCGGCATGGACCTCAACGACCACCTGCGCATCCGCCCTGACATCGCCCAGGTGTTGCAGCAGCTGGGCATCACCCCGGACAAGGAAGTGATCACCCACTGCCAGACCCACCGCCGCTCAGGTTTCACCTACCTGGTGGCCAAGGCCCTCGGCTACCCACGTGTCAAAGCCTATGCCGGCTCGTGGAGCGAATGGGGCAACCACCCGGACACGCCTGTAGAAGTCTAAGGAACCTGCATGAAATCCCGTCTGTTCATCATCAGCCAGTACCTGCTGCCGCACCACCTGCTGTCACGGCTGGCCGGCTGCGTCGCCGAGTGCCGTGTGCGCTGGTTCAAGAATGCCTTTACCGCCTGGTTCGCCAAACGCTACCAGGTCAACATGAGCGAAGCGCTGGTCGAAGACCTGAGCGCCTATGAGCACTTCAACGCCTTCTTCACCCGCGCCCTGAAGCCAGGTGCACGGCCGCTGGACGACACCCCCGGCAGCATCCTGTGCCCAGCAGACGGTGCAGTCAGCCAGCTCGGCCCCATCGAGCACGGCCGCATCTTCCAGGCCAAGGGCCACGGCTACAGCGCCCAGGAACTGCTGGGCGGCGACCCGGCCATGGCTGCGCCATTCATGGGCGGCGAGTTTGCCACCATCTACCTGTCACCCAAGGACTACCACCGCGTGCACATGCCGCTGGCAGGTACCCTGCGCGAGATGGTGTACGTGCCCGGCCGGCTGTTCTCGGTAAACCAGACCACGGCAGAGAACGTGCCAGAGCTGTTCGCGCGCAACGAGCGCGTGGTGTGCCTGTTCGACACCGAGCGCGGCCCGATGGCAGTGGTGCTGGTGGGGGCGATGATCGTGGCCTCTATCGAGACCGTATGGGCAGGGCTGGTGACGCCACCCAAACGTGAGCTGAAAACCTTCCGCTACGATGAAGCCAGCCGCGCGCCCATCCACCTGGAGAAAGGTGCCGAATTGGGCCGCTTCAAGCTGGGTTCAACTGCCATCGTCCTGTTCGGGCCACAGCAGGTGAAGTGGGCGCAATCGCTGGGCGCAGCCTCGGCCGTGCGCATGGGGCAGCAGCTCGGCCTGCCAGCCTGATGCCCTGTTGAGGATAACGCCGCCTGCGTGTGGGAGTGGGTTCACCCCCGCAGCAGGCGGCTAACGCTGCGCCTACGCCGACTGCGCGTCGCGGTCGCGCAGGCCCAGCAGGTACAACACCCCATCCAGCCCCAGGGTCGAAATGGCCTGTTTGGCCGACTGGCGCACCAGCGGCTTGGCGCGGAACGCCACGCCCAGCCCTGCCAGCGACAACATCGGCAAATCGTTGGCGCCATCGCCCACGGCGATGGTCTGCTCAAGCTGCAAGCCCTCTTCGCTCGCCAGCTTCTGCAGCAGCTCGGCCTTGCGCTGAGCGTCGACGATCGGCTCCACGGCAACACCAGTCACCTTGCCGTCGACCACTTCCAGCTCGTTGGCAAACACATAGTCGATGCCCAGCCGCGCCTGCACCTGGCGGGCAAAATAGGTGAACCCGCCCGACAGAATGGCCGTTTTGTAACCCAGCCGCTTGAGTTCGGCAAACAGGGTCTCCGCCCCTTCGGTGAGGCGCAGCGACGCACCGATCTGGTCCAGCACACCCACGTCCAGGCCCTTGAGCAGCGCCATGCGCTCCTTGAAACTGGCGCGAAAATCCAGCTCGCCGCGCATCGCCCGCTCGGTGATCGCCGCCACCTGCTCGCCCACGCCGGCCGCCTTGGCCAGTTCGTCGATCACCTCGGCCTCGATCAGCGTCGAGTCCATGTCGAATACCGCCAGGCGGCGGTTGCGGCGGAACAGGTCGTCCTTCTGGAAGGCAATGTCGATGCTGAGCGCTTCGGACAAGGCAAAGAACTCGGCCCGCAACGCCTGGGCATCATCAGGCTCACCGCGCACCGAAATCTCGATGGCCGCCTTGCCCTTGCTGGTATCGGCGTCCAGCGCCACACGGGCAGACAACCGCTCGATGCGCTCGATGGTCAGGTTGTGCTGGCTGATCACCGCACTGACCTGCTGCAGTTGGTCCGGGGTGATCTTGCGGCTCAGCAGGGTCACCACGTGGCGCGCGTCACCGTGGCCGTCGGCCCACTGCTGGTAATCCGCCTCGGAAATCGGCGTGTAGCGGGCCTGCAGGTTAAGCTCATGGGCCTTGGCCTGCACGCTCTGCAACAGCTTGGTGGCCACTTCGTTGTCGGGGATGTCCACCAGGATGCCGAACGACAAGGTGCCGTGCATCACCGCCAGGCCGATGTCGAGAATGCTCACCCCGCCCTGCAGCAGGACGCCGGTGATGGCAGCAGTGAGACCGGGGCGATCTTCACCGGTGATGTTGATCAGGACGATTTCGCGCACAACCTGGCTCCGACTTCGATGAAAAATGCGCATTCTACCGACTTTCCGTGACCATCGGGCGCCAACGATACTTTGCCGACAAAACCCGGGTCGCTATACTGCCCCCCACTTCATGCCATTAAGAGCCGAGCTCAGTGAACCGGCCCACGCCCGTCAAAGCAGACAACTTCTTCCTGATGATCTATCGCGCCCTGAGTCAACGTCGCGTGCCACTGGCACTGCGCATCGCCTGCACCAACATCTTCCTGGTGGCCCTGGCGCTGGTGATCTATGCCTGCGTGATGGGTTTGCAGTTCAAGCAGGCCATGCACGAGCAGGCCGACGCGCTGGGGCAGAGCCTGACTACGCAGACGGCCACCTCGGCGACCGAACTGCTGGTGGCCAACGACATCCTCAGCCTCAATGTGCTGCTGGGCAACCTGGTGAAGAACCCGCTGGTGGCCCATGCGGCTATCTATAGCGTCGACAACCGCATCCTCGCCGAAGCCGGGCAGCGCCCGCGCAACAGCCTGATCGGGGAAACCGAGGGGGTCTATCAGACCAAGATCACCTTCCAGGACGTCACCGCCGGGCAACTGCGCATCAGCCTGGACATGAGCCAGTTCCAGCAACCCATGCTGATCAGCCTGCAGAGCATGGGCATCCTGGCCGCCATCCTGCTGGTACTGGCACTTACCCTCAGCCTGCGCCAGGGCCGCTACATCACCCTGCCACTGTTGCAACTGCGGGTGTGGCTGCGTGACCCACAGCACTACACCCCGGCCACCGACCGCCAGGACGAGATCGGCGATATCGCCCGCCAACTGCATGCCCGCCTGGCCCCGCCACCGCCGCCAGAGCCGGAACCGGAGCTGGAAGACGAGGACGAGCTGGAGCATGACCTGCACAGCGCACCTGCCGCCAAGCCGGCACCACGGGCAAGGCCGGCTGCAGTGGACGAAGACGATGACGAAGCCTTTGCCGGCCTGCTGGATGACGACGCGCCCAAACCGCTGCCCATCGAGTCGGATGAACCGCAGTTCAGCGCCATACTGGCCGTGCAACTGGGCTCGCAGGAGCAGCTGCGGCGCCTGCCACGTACCCGCTTGGCAGAGCTGACCGAACGCTACCAGGACTGCTTGGAGCAAGCCGCCTCGCTCTATGACGGTGAAACCCACACCCTCAATGACGGCAGCACGCTGGTGCTGTTCCACAGCCGCGAGTGCGGTGAGGACTACCTGACCAATGCCATCTGCTGCGGCGAGCTGCTACGCGCCCTGGGGCATGCGCTGCAAATCGAGGTGGCCGACAGCGGCATCACCCTGCAATTGCAGCTCGGCCTGACCCTGGGTAACGACCTGCACGGGCTGGAGCTGGTGGACGTGCTGATGGCTGAAAAGGTACAGGACGCACTGGCCCTGTCGCAGCACAGCCGCAACCTGCTGCTGGTGGAACGCAAGATCAGCGACGACGCGCTGATCCGCCAACGTGCCCGCATCCGCCCCATCGCCAGCCCAGAAGGCGCATGCTGCGTAGAGCGCCTGATGGAGCCCTACCCCTCCATGCTCGAACGGCAACTGGCGCGCATGCACGAGGGCCGGGTCTGACACCCACCCCAGCAGCCACACGCAAAAAAGCCCGCATCAGCGGGCTTTTTCTTACTTAACGCCAAGATCAGAACCGATAGACTTCCATATCGGTACGAATCGGGGACGCCATGGGGATCTTCGATTTCTCAGGCTGCTTCTTCACCTGCGCAGGTGCAGCAGGTTTTTTCGGCGCAACCTCGGCAATCGCTGGCTGGTTGGCCAGAGGCTTCACGGCCGTGCTCAGCTGCTCAGCCAGCTTTTGCAACAACTGGCCCTGGGCCTGCACCTGGGATGCTTCGCTGCCCTCGTGCTGTTGCTCAAGGTGAACGATGCGGTTGTCACGTACCTGGCCGCGGCGGTCGAGTAAGCGCCACTGGGCATCCAGAATGGCCGGTTGGTTCTTGCCTGAGTCCAGCCGCGTGATCGACAGCAGCACCTGCACATCCGGGCTGAAACCCGCTGTGGCCGGCGCCAATACCACACGCTGGCTGTCCAGGCGCCAGGCCAGCTGTCGGACAAGCAGTTGGTCGATGTCCGAAGAAAGGCTACCGGCCCAACGGCCATCGGTGGCGGCGCTCAGGCTGCCGTCAGCCTGGCGTTGCAGAAAGGTTTCGCGTTGCAGGTAGTCGGCCACCGAGACAGGGCCCAGCACCACAGCCATGCCAGCACTCTGCGACGGCTGGCCAGGCTCACCGCTGTCGAGCTGGTACAGGGCCACAGGCTGATGCATGGTGCACCCACCTAGGCCCAGCAAGCCAGTCATCAACAGCGCAAAAGGAATGCGCAGAAATTTCATCATCCCATCCAAGCGGATGCCTTCAGGCATACCGCAGTGATACACAATTATTCAAACGGGCGCACGGCTACGCCGGCGCCGCAAGGGGCATATCATCCGCGAAATGGCGGCCCGACTCCAGCATTTCTGCCCGCACAGGCGGTGAAATCGCCAATGCGGGCCTTGCAGGCGTCAGGCCGGCAGCTCGACCTGCAACCCGTCGACACGCTGGAAGCCACGTGGCAACTTGCTGCCGCGTCGGCCCCGCTCGCCCTTGTAGTGCTCCAGGTCATCTGCCTTGAGCGACAGCGTGCGCTTGCCAGCCCGCAGCACCAGCGTGGCGCCCTCGGCGATCACGGCAATGTCAGTGACGAACTCTTCACGGCTGGCCACCCGATCACCCGGCACCCCGATGATCTTGTTGCCCTTGCCCTTGCCCAGCTGCGGCAGGTCGCTGACCTTGAACACCAGCAACCGCCCTTCGGTGGTCACCGCCGCCAGCCAGTCCTGCTCACGGCTGGCCACCGGGCGCGGGGTCATCACCTTGGCACCGTTGGGCAGGTTCAGCAGGCCCTTGCCGGCCTTGTTCTTGGCCTGCAGGTCTTCGCCCTTGACCACGAAGCCATAGCCCGCGTCGGATGCCACCACGTACAGCGCATCGTCTTCGGGCATCAAAACGCAGTCGAAGGTGGCACCCGGTGGCGGGGTCAGGCGCCCGGTCAGCGGCTCGCCCTGCCCCCGGGCAGACGGCAGGCTGTGGGCCGCCAGCGAATAACTGCGCCCTGTGGAGTCGATCAGCACGGCAAACTGGTTGGAGCGCCCGGCAGCGGCAGCCTTGAAGCCATCGCCGGCTTTGTACGACAGGCCCGTGGCATCGATATCGTGCCCCTTGGCACACCGCACCCAGCCTTTTTCGGACAGCACCACGGTGACGGGCTCGGTCGGCATCAGCTCGTTTTCCGACAAAGCCTTGGCTTCGGCACGCTCGACGATCGGCGAACGGCGGTCGTCCCCGTAGGTTTCGGCATCCTTGATCAGCTCACTGCGCACCAGCTTGCGCAGCTTCGCCTCGGAACCCAGCAGGGCCTGGAGCTTGGCCTGCTCCTTGAGCAATTCGTCCTGTTCGCCGCGGATCTTCATTTCTTCCAGACGGGCCAACTGGCGCAGGCGGGTCTCGAGAATGTAGTCGGCCTGGATTTCAGTCAGGTCGAAACGGGCGATGAGGGCCTGCTTGGGCTGGTCTTCGGTGCGGATGATGTGGATCACTTCATCCAGGTTGAGGAAGGCGGTGAGCAAGCCATCCAGCAGGTGCAGGCGCCTTTCCACCTTGTCCAGACGGTGCTGCAGGCGGCGGCGCACCGTGTTGGTACGGAACTCCAGCCACTCCAGCAGCAGGGCACGCAGGTTTTTCAGCTGCGGCCTGCCGTCCAGGCCGATTATGTTGACGTTGACCCGGTAGCTGCTCTCCAGGTCGGTGGTGGCGAACAGGTGCTGCATCAGCTCAGCCGCATCCACCCGGTTGGAACGCGGGATGATGACGATGCGGCAGGGGTTCTCGTGGTCGGACTCGTCCCGCAGGTCGGCCACCATCGGCAGCTTCTTGGCCTGCATCTGCGCGGCAATCTGCTCCAGCACCTTGGCACCGGAGACCTGGTGCGGCAGCGCGGTCACGACGATATCGCCATCTTCGACGCGGTACACGGCGCGCATGCGAATGGAGCCGCGCCCGCTTTCGTACATCTTCAGGATCTCGGCCCGCGGCGTGATGATTTCCGCCTCGGTCGGGTAATCCGGCCCCTGGATATGCTCGCACAGTTGCTCGATGGTGGCCTTGGGCTCGTCCAGCAAACGGACGCAGGCACTGGCCACTTCGCGCAGGTTGTGCGGCGGCACGTCGGTGGCCATGCCCACGGCGATACCGGTGGTGCCGTTGAGCAGAATGTTGGGCAGGCGCGCCGGCAGCACGGCCGGTTCCTGCAGGGTGCCATCGAAGTTGGGTACCCAGTCCACGGTGCCCTGGCCCACTTCGCTGAGCAGCACTTCGGCGTAGCGCGACAGGCGCGCCTCGGTGTAACGCATGGCCGCGAACGACTTGGGATCGTCCGGCGCGCCCCAGTTACCCTGGCCGTCGACCAAGGTGTAGCGGTAGCTGAACGGCTGCGCCATCAGCACCATGGCTTCGTAGCAGGCCGAGTCACCGTGGGGGTGGAACTTGCCGAGTACGTCACCCACCGTACGCGCCGACTTCTTGTGCTTGGCGTCGGCGTCCAGCCCCAACTCGCTCATGGCGTACACGATGCGCCGCTGCACGGGCTTGAGGCCGTCACCGATGTGCGGCAGGGCGCGGTCCATGATCACGTACATGGAGTAGTTGAGGTAGGCCTGTTCGGTGAAGTCAGCCAGTGAGCGGCGTTCTACGCCATCCAGGCTGTCTTGTAAGTCGCTCATGCGAGCCTCGTCATTTCAGGTTCTGGCGCAACAGCATGGTGCCGCCGCGCTGGGTAAATTCAAGTTGTTTCAGGGCGCTCATGCCCAGCAGCACAGTGTCGTCGTCCAGGCCGGGTATCACCACCGCGCGCACGTTCTGCAGGTGGATATCACCCAGTTGCAGGTCTGCAAGGCGCGTGCTGTAACCGGCGGCCCGGCCATTGGCGGTGCTCAGCACCACGGGGCTGCCGCGGGTGAGCCCCAGCTTGCCAGCCAGGGTTTCGGGCACGGCCACGTCCGTGGCGCCGGTGTCGAGCATGAAGTGCACCACCTGGCCATTGATGGCGCCATCGGCCACGAAGTGGCCCTGGCCATTGCCCAGCAGGCGCACCTCGATAAAGCCTTGCCCATGGGACGACTGGACCTGGGCGTTGGGGTTGCGCTGGCGGTCTTCCCAGTCACCAAAGTAGCGGGTGGCCAAAAACAACGCGGCCGCCCAGGCCAGGATCATCAGTACCCTGCCCGCACGCCTGCCGGGGGCCTGGCTCATGGCTTGGCGCTCCAGCCGCCTTGCGGCACGGCGAAGCGCCAGACGATGGGGCGTGCCTCGCCGTCGGCCCGGGCAGCCTCGTTGTTGTCCAGGCCGACCCAGGCGCCTTTGGCATCGATCACCAGCGCTTCGGCCACGCCGAACGGCTGGTCGTAACGGCGGTGCTCAACCAGTGCATCGGCAGCGAACGACCAGCAACGTTCCACCTGGCCAGTGTCTACGTCGCGCCGGCAAATACGGTAGGCATTGCGCTCCAGCGTGAACAGCTTGCCCTCGAACCAGGCCAGGTCGGCAAAGTCCCGCGAACGCGGCCGGGCATTGGGCATCTGCGCGGGCTGCATCTCGGTACCGGCTTCGCTGAGCAGCACACAGCCACGGCCACAGGACCACACCGACTGCTGCCGTTCGATGGCCACCAGGCCACGGCGCTCACGCTCTGCCGCCAGCCACAGGCGGTCACCTGCCGGGTTGATCGCCAGGCCTTCGAACAACGCATTGAAGTTCAGCAACATGCCGCTGGCACGGGCCTGGCGCACCATGGCCGAGTCAATCTTCAGCCAGCCCGGCTCACCCGCCTCGGGCAGTTGCAGCACCGCTGCATGGGCCTCACTGACCAGGTAGAGGTTGCCCGCCTTGTCACAGGTGAGGCCCTCGAAATCCAGCTCGCCACCGCGCACCAGGCCCGCAAGCCAGGTGCGGGTCTTGAGCCCCCATGGCAAGCCGCTTTCCGGTACCGCTGGCGGGTTGAACAGCAGAGGTTCGGCACGCCACACGCTGGCTTGCTGGTCGAGGCGGTAGATGCGGTCGTCATCACGGTCCGACACCCCCCACAGGCTGCCCCGGCACTGGGCCAGGCCAGACAGGTTGCCGGCACGCATGCCGTCGATGGGGTGCTCGGCGACCAACTGCAACTCGGGCCATTCGTCTGCCACACTCGGCAGGGCCGCCAGCGCCAGCAAGGCCGCCAGAAGCAGACGGATCAAACCATGACCTCGGCCAGGTTGCCTTTGGTTTCCAGCCAGGCCTTGCGGTCACCCGCACGCTTCTTGGCCAGCAGTTTGTCCATCAGCTCGCAGGTGGTCTGTACGTCGTCCAGGGTCAGTTGCACCAGGCGCCGGGTGTTCGGGTCCATGGTGGTTTCGCGCAGCTGGGGCGGGTTCATTTCGCCCAGGCCCTTGAAGCGCGTAACCTGGGGCTTGCCGCGTTTCTTCTCGGCCACCAGGCGGTCGAGGATGCCGTCGCGCTCGGCTTCATCCAGGGCGTAGTAGATTTCCTTACCCAGGTCGATGCGGTACAGCGGTGGCATGGCCACATAGACGTGCCCGGCCTCGACCAGGGCGCGGAAGTGCTGGACGAACAAGGCACACAACAGGGTAGCGATGTGCAGGCCGTCGGAGTCGGCGTCGGCCAGGATGCACACTTTGCCATAACGCAGCTGTGCCAGGTCGGTGGCCCCCGGGTCTACGCCAATGGCCACGGCAATGTTGTGCACTTCCTGGCTGGCCAGCACTTCACCGCCATCCACTTCCCAGGTGTTGAGGATCTTGCCGCGCAGGGGCAGGATGGCCTGGAACTCCTTGTCCCGCGCCTGCTTGGCCGAGCCGCCGGCCGAGTCACCCTCGACCAGGAACAGTTCGGCGCGCATCGGGTCCTGGCCTGCGCAGTCCGCCAGCTTGCCAGGCAGTGCCGGCCCCTGGGTGATGCGCTTGCGCTCGACCTTCTTGCTCGCCTTCAGGCGCCGCCCAGCATTGCTGATGGCCAGCTCGGCCAACTGCATGCCCAGCTCGGGGTGGGCGTTGAGCCACAGGCTGAAGGCATCCTTGACCACGCCGGAAACGAACGCCGCCGCCTCGCGGGAAGACAGCCGCTCCTTGGTCTGCCCGGAGAACTGCGGGTCCTGCATCTTCATCGACAGCACGAAGGTGATGCGCTCCCACACGTCCTCCGGCGCCAGCTTCACGCCACGGGGCAGCAGGTTACGGAACTCGCAGAACTCGCGCATGGCGTCGAGCAGGCCCTGGCGCAGCCCATTGACATGGGTACCGCCCTGGGCGGTGGGGATCAGGTTGACGTAGCTTTCCTGAATGCTGTCTCCGCCTTCGGGCAGCCACAGCAGGGCCCAGTCCACCGCTTCCTTGTTACCGGCCAGGCTGCCGCAGAACGGCTCGTCGGGCAGGCGCTGGAACTCGCTGACCGCATCCACCAGGTAGGAGCGCAGGCCATCTTCGTAGTGCCACTCCACTTTCTCGCCGCTGGTCTTGTCTTCGAACGTGACCAGCAGGCCCGGGCACAGCACGGCCTTGGCCTTGAGCACGTGCTTGAGGCGGCTGACAGAGAACTTGGGCGAATCGAAGTACTTGGGGTCCGGGCTGAAATACACGCTGGTGCCGGTGTTGCGCTTGCCCACCGAACCGACCACCTCCAGCTCGCTGGCCTTGAAGCCATCGGCGAAGGTCATCTGGTATTCGTTGCCATCACGTTTCACGCGCACACGAACCTGGGTGGACAAGGCGTTCACCACCGAGATGCCCACGCCATGCAGGCCGCCGGAGAACTGGTAGTTCTTGTTGCTGAACTTGCCGCCGGCGTGCAGCTTGGTCAGGATCAGCTCAACGCCGGAAACCCCTTCCTCGGGGTGGATGTCCACCGGCATGCCACGGCCATCGTCGCTGACCTCCAGCGAGTGGTCGGCATGCAGGGTCACCTGCACCGAACGGGCGTGGCCGGCCAGGGCTTCGTCGACGCTGTTGTCGATGACTTCCTGGGCCAGGTGGTTGGGGCGGCTGGTATCGGTATACATGCCCGGCCGCTTGCGGACCGGGTCAAGGCCCGAGAGGACTTCGATGGCGTCTGCGTTATAGGCGCTAGCGCTGGGATTGGCCATGGGGTCTCGTCGTCAGTCTGGTGAATGCGAAAAAATCAAAATACAGAAAAATCGAGGGCCGCATACTGCGCGCGCTCAATGCCGGCAAACGCCAACAAGGCCGGCAGCCGCTCGGCGAAGCCCTGGAAACTGTGGTCGCCACCCGCCTGGATGCGCAGGGCACAGGCGCGGTAGTAGCGCTCGGCATGCCGGTAGTCCAGGGTTTCGTCGCCGGTTTGCAGCCAGACCTGGTAACGGCTGGCGTCAGCGGGCGGTGGTACCTCCAGCGTGGCCAGGGCCTGGACGTGGTCGTGGGTGAGTTCCCAGGCCTCGCCGGTATGGTGGTTGTGCTGGGTGCCCAGGTAGCCGTCAAACAGCGTGTGCGGGTTTACGGCCGGGTTGATCAGCAACGCCTTAAGGCCATGGCGCTCGGCCAGGTGGGTGGCATAGTAGCCGCCCAGCGAACTGCCGACCAGCAACGGCGCGCCCAGCTCGGCGATGGCAGCTTCGAGCTGGGTGATGGCATTGCGTGGGTGATGGTGCAAGGCAGGCAGGCGCAACTGCTCGGCAAGGCCGATCTGCTGCATGACAGCCTCCAGCTGGCGCGCCTTGGTGGACAGCGGCGAGCTGTTGAAGCCATGGATATAGAGGATGGAACCCGACATGCTGCCCCCGGAATCTGTGACTTCGCGCCTGGTGACGCCGGCGCAGGGACGCGCAGTGTAGCGCGTTCGACGGGTTTTGACGCTGCGTGGCGGGTTTGGCAACACTTTTAACGCTCAGCGCTGGCGTACCCGTCAGTACCCTGGGCTGTCGAAGTCCAGCGCCACGACGAAGTCCCGCGCCCGCTCAACCCCCGTCTCGATCACCCCGTCGGCATGCAGGCGCAGCCAGCGGTAGCCTGGCTGCTCGTGGCTTACCTGGAAGTCCTCGCTGCGCGCCGCGAACTGGATGCAGGTAGAAGGTGTAGCCAGTAGCCGTCGGCCCTCGCGCCATTCATCCCATTCTTGGTGCACGTGACCCCACAGCAAGGCGCGCACCTGTGGGTAACGCGCCACCACTGCGAACAGCGCCGGGGCGTTGCGCAGGGCGATGGGGGCGATCCAGGCGCAGCCGATGTCCACGGGTTGATGGTGCATGCACACCAGGCAGTGCCGCCCGCCCGCACTGGCCAGCGCGGCATCCAGCAGCGCCAACTGGGCATCGTCGAGCCAGCCGTGAGCGGCGCCCGGCACGGCCGTATTGAGCATGATGATGCGCCAGGCGCCCCGGTCTGTAACGGGTTGCACCAACTCGGGCGCAACCTGAGCCATGACTTGGGCTTCGTCATGGTTGCCTGGCAACCAGCGGGCAGGTGCGGCAAAGCCTTCGGTCAGTTGGCGAAACGCCGCGTAAGACGCAACGCTGGCATCCTGGGACAGGTCACCGGTGCACAACAGCAGGTGGGTGTCCGGCTGCTCGCGCAATGCCTGGGCCACCACATGGCGCAGGCTGTCACGGGTATTCAGGCCCAGCATGCTGCCGCCAGGGTCGGCAAACAGGTGAGCATCGGTCAGTTGCACCACATTCACGGTGCCGGCAGGGTTCAGGTGCGGCAACGGCCGTCTCCTTTCAGCGGGCGCTTGCCAGTTCGTGGCCACAGGCCAGGCAGTGGCTCAGCCACTCACCCAGAAACAGATTGAGCTGGGCCTTTTCGTCCGGCTGGTGCATGGCGTCATTGGGGTAGGGATAGATGCTGCGCAGCCGGCGGGCATGCTCGGCGCTGACCACTTCGGCCATGCGCGCATCGTGGTACACCTGCACCTCCATGACCGGTACCGGCAGCCAGGGCAGGCTGTGCTCCTGGCGCACGCGCAAGGTGGTGGTATAGGGGCAGGCCAGCACCACTTCGAGCACCAGCACACCGAGCATCTGATCGCCCTGGGTCATGCCGATGCGGCGCGAACTCTGGGTGCTGCGCATGTCGGGCAGCAGCCGCATCAGCCGGGCGTAATTGGCTTCGCAGGCGGCCTGCAGCCCGGCCAGGTCGACCCGGTAGCGCTCGCGCAACAGGTTCACTTCCACATACCCCGGACTTCGTCACGGTTCAGCGCCAGCCATTGCAGGCCAATGATGGTAGCGGCGTTGCAGATACGGCCGTCACGCACCGCCTGCAGGGCATCCTCGAACGACCAGACGCGCACGCGGATGTCCTCGCCTTCGGCCTCCAGGCCATGCAGGCCACCCGCCCCCTCGGCACTGCAACGGCCCAGGAACAGGTGGACGTATTCATCACTGCCGCCCGGTGAGGGGAAGTAGCGGGTCATCGGCCACAGCGCGCTGAAGGTGAGGCCGGCCTCTTCTTCGGCTTCGCGGTGGGCGACCTCTTCGGGCTGCTCGTCCTTGTCGATCAACCCTGCAACCATCTCGATCAGCCAGGGGTTGTCGGCCTTGCCCAGGGCACCGACGCGAAACTGCTCGATCAGCACCACTTCATCGCGTTGCGGGTCGTAGGGCAGTACGCACACCGCGTCGTGGCGCACGAACAGCTCACGGCTGATCTCGCGCCCCATGCCACCGGCAAACAGCTCATGGCGCAGTTGCAGCTTGTCGAGCTTGTAGAAGCCCTGGAAGCAGTTGGCCCGCTTGACGATCTCGACCGCCCGGGGCACTGAATTCAACGTGTCTGACATGGAAATCCTCATTACCTCGATACCGCTTCGCGCCATCCTACTCTGCACGCTGGCACGTTTCACCCCCCAGCAGCAACCGTTGGGGCACACGGGACAGCAGGCCGTGTCTCTGTTAGCTTAGTGGCGAACTGAAGGCCGCGCCGACAGTCAAAGGCCGACTTTTCCCTGTTCTTGCAAGGATCATCATGACACTTGTCAAACTGACTTCCGTGGCTGTGCTGGCCATGGCCCTGGGTGCTTGCCAGAGCCTGTTCGCGCCCAACTACCGAGCCCCCCTCGAGGTCAAGCGCGAGGCCTGGGAGCACGTGAAACCCGGCTGCAGCGAACGTGACTGCCCGCTGGTGAACATAGATACCGTGCACTTCCCGGCGCTGCCCAAGCTTGACGCAATCGTTGAAAAACGCCTGCTTCAGCTGACCGAAGACAACGCACGCGGCAGCGCACCGGCCACCCTGCAAGCCTACGAGCAGCAGTACCTGGCCAGCGCCGACAAGCGCAACAGCAGCTACCTGCAGGCCAAGGTACGCGAGCAGCATGACGGCTTGGTGATCGTCGAACTGTCCAGCTACCTGGACACCGGCGGTGCCCATGGCATGCCGGGCCGCGCGTTCATCAACTACTCACGCAAGCTGGACAAGGTGCTGACCTTGCAGGACATGCTGGTACCCGGCCAGGAAGACACGTTCTGGAAGACCGTCGAGGAGTCCCACCGTGCCTGGCTGATCAGCGTCGGCATGGACAAGGACGCCGAGTTCCTCAAGACCTGGCCGTTCAAACGTTCGCCGCACATTGCCCTGACCTACGGCGCGGTGGTGGTGAAGTACGAGGTGTACGCCATCGCGCCGTATTCCATGGGCCATGTAGAGCTGAAAATCCCCTACCCGCGCCTCAACGGCGTGATCAAGCCTGAACTGTTCCCCGGCCGCGGCTGAGGCTCAGTACACCGTAGGTCAGCCCTGCCAGCAGCACCGCCGGCAGGGTAGCCCCCAGGTCCGCCGCCTGCGCTGCGATCACGTGGTAGGCCACCGCGCCGATCCCCCAGGCCAGCAACGCTGGCCAGTGCAATGGGGTGGCCTGGGCCGGCAGGCGGCGACGGCGCACCCCGTAATGGTCCACCAGTACCACGCCGAACAGTGGCGCGAACACCGAACCGATCAGCAGCAGGAAGTTCTCGTACTGGGCCAGCGGGGCCAACAAGGCAATCAGGGTGCACAGCATGCCGATCACCAGGGCCAGGTGCTCGACCTTCACCGGCACCAGCACGCCGCTGGACACCGCTGCCGAATGGATATCGGCGAAGGCCTTTTCCGATTCGTCCAGCAAGATGAGCAGCAACGGGATGCCCATGCCCGCCCCCGCCAAGGCCAGCAGCAATGCATTGACCTCGCCGCTGGCAGCGAAGGCGAGGGTGTAGGCCACGCCAAGGCTCATCAGCCAGGTGTTGCCGATGAAGTAGCCCAGCACCGTGCCGCCGAACACCTGCCGGCCATCGCGGGCAAAGCGCGAATAGTCGGCGATCAGCGGCAGCCATGACAGGGGCATGGCGATGACGATGTCAAAGCCCACCGCCAGCGACATCGAGCCATCGCCGCTGCGGTTCCACAAGGCGGCCAGGTCGGCCTTGGCGAACAGGTTCCAGGTCAGCCACACGCAGGCGCCCAGCAGCAGCCAGATACCCCAGGCACGCAAGATCTTGCGCACGAAGGCCAACGGCCCACTGACTGCCAGCGCGGTGGCCAGGGCGCCGAAGCACAGCGTCCACAGCATGGGGCTGTTCCAGGCACTGTCTTCGCCGAACGCGCGTGCGCCCAAGAGACTCGCGGCGTCGCGCATGACGATGATTTCAAAGGCGCCCCAACCCACCAGTTGCAGCAGGTTGAGCAGCGCCGGTAACCGTGCGCCATGGCTGCCCAGGCTGAGCTTCAGGGTACCCATGGCGGACAGCCCAGTGTCGCTGCCGATCACCCCGGCGGCGCCCAATAGCAGCACCCCGACACCTGTACCCAGGGCGATCGCAAGCACCGCGCCGGCAAGGCCCAGGCCCGGTGCCAACATGGCGCCGACTTGCAGCACCATCAGGCCGATGCCGAGGGAGAACCACAGGGAAAACAGGTCGCGGGCGCCAAAGATGCGCCTGGCAGCGGGGACCGGGTGGTCGGGGGAGAACGGGCTGGGGGTGGTCATCGTTGTGATCGCCGAGAAGGTTGAGATGGGTGCTGAAGCGGCTGGCCTCTTCGCGGGTTTACTTGTGAAGGGGCTAGCCGGTTCGGTGCAGGTGTAAAGCCGGTTACACCTTGTGGTACAGCTGACTGCCTTCCTGGCGGAACCGCTCGGCCTGCTCACGCATGCCCTGCTCCACCGTAACGTCAACGGTTTCGATCTTGGCGGCGTACTCGCGCACTTCCTGGGTGATCTTCATGGAGCAGAATTTCGGCCCACACATGGAGCAGAAGTGCGCGACCTTGGCCGACTCCTTCGGCAGGGTTTCGTCGTGGAACGCGCGGGCGGTATCCGGGTCCAGGCCAAGGTTGAACTGGTCCTGCCAGCGGAACTCGAAGCGCGCCTTGGAAAGCGCGTTGTCACGGATCTGCGCGCCGGGGTGCCCCTTGGCCAGGTCCGCAGCGTGAGCGGCGATCTTGTAGGTGATGATGCCGGTCTTCACGTCGTCCTTGTTCGGCAGGCCCAGGTGCTCCTTGGGTGTGACGTAGCAGAGCATGGCGCAGCCGAACCAGCCGATCATCGCCGCACCGATGCCCGAGGTGATGTGGTCGTAGCCCGGTGCGATATCGGTGGTCAGCGGGCCAAGGGTGTAGAACGGCGCTTCGTCACAGCATTCAAGCTGCTTGTCCATGTTCTCCTTGATCAACTGCATGGGCACATGGCCGGGGCCTTCGATCATGCATTGCACGTCGTGCTTCCAGGCAATCTTGGTCAGCTCGCCCAGGGTTTCCAACTCGCCGAACTGGGCAGCGTCGTTGGCATCGGCAATCGACCCCGGGCGCAGGCCATCGCCCAGCGAGAAGCTGACGTCGTAGGCCTTCATGATTTCGCAGATTTCTTCGAAGTGGGTGTAGAGGAAGTTCTCCTGATGGTGCGCCAGGCACCACTTGGCCATGATCGACCCCCCGCGGCTGACGATGCCGGTGACGCGCTTGGCGGTCAGCGGTACATAGCGCAGCAACACCCCGGCGTGGATAGTGAAGTAGTCCACGCCCTGCTCGGCCTGCTCGATCAGGGTATCGCGGAACAGCTCCCAGGTGAGGTCTTCGGCCACGCCGTTGACCTTTTCCAGGGCCTGGTAGATAGGCACGGTGCCAATCGGCACTGGCGAGTTACGGATGATCCACTCGCGTGTTTCATGGATGTGCTTGCCGGTGGACAGGTCCATGACCGTGTCCGACCCCCAACGGATGCCCCAGGTCAGCTTGGCCACCTCCTCCTCGATGGAGGAACCGAGTGCGCTGTTGCCGATGTTGCCGTTGATCTTCACCAGGAAGTTGCGGCCGATGATCATCGGCTCCAGCTCTGGGTGGTTGATGTTGGCCGGGATGATCGCACGGCCACGGGCAACCTCTTCGCGCACGAACTCCGCGGTGATCTGCTGCGGGATACTGGCGCCAAAGCTGTGCCCGGCGTGCTGCTCGGCCAGCAGGCCCGCGGCCCGGGCTTCCTGCAGCTTCATGTTTTCGCGGATGGCCACGTATTCCATTTCGGCGGTGATGATGCCCTGGCGGGCATAGTGCATCTGCGAGACGTTGACACCGGGCTTGGCCCGGCGCGGGTTGCGCACGTGGGCGAAGCGCAGCTTGGCGAGTTCGGCATCGTTCAGGCGCTCCTGCCCGAAGTGGGAACTGAGCCCGGCCAGGCGCTCGGTATCACCGCGTGCCTCGATCCAGGCCGAACGCACATCGGCCAGCCCCTTGCGCACGTCGATGAGCACGCTGGGGTCGGTGTAGGGGCCGGAGGTGTCGTAGACCAGCACCGGGGCGTTGGTTTCGCCACCAAAATCGGTGGGGGTGTCGTCCAGGCTGATCTCGCGCATGGGCACACGGATGTCCGGGCGCGAACCCTCGACATACACCTTGCGCGAGCGCGGGAAGGGTTGCACGGACTGTTGATCGACCTGGGCCGATTCACTGAGGTTGATCGCTTTTTCTTGTTTGGTCATCACAGGCTCTCCAGACGGCTTCCAAGCAGTGGAATGTCGGGGTGAACCTGAAGGACGCGGATGCACTCCTAGACGGGTGCGGTGCCAAAGACGAGGTGCCAACAGCCGCAAGCAGCTGAGACATTCCCGGACCTGGCACAAGAGGCTCCCCGGGAAGGCGAGCAATCTTGTTCCCTACGCAGGCGCTAACCTGATCAGGTTCAACGGGATCCGCACCTATGCGATCTCAGCCTTTGCTTCAAGGCACCCCGACAAGAACATGCGCAGTCTAGACTGGAGTGGCCCGCAAAGCCAAGCGGCTATCGGCCCGGACGATCGGCGGTGAATAGGCGATTGTTGCCCGGTGCACACCGCACTACACTGCGTCATCGCACGATACTCAACAGTTCAGTAATTACATTTCGTACAAGGATTGCACCTATGCTGCGCAAACTTTCACTGGCCCTCGCCGTGTCTTGTGCATCCAACGCGATGGCCTGGGCAGCAGACGTGCCCCCAACGGTGAAGACCGACCTGGTCAGCGTGTACCAGGAAGCCGTGGACAACAACGCCGACCTGGCGGCAGCCCGCGCCGACTATGGCGCGCGGCGCGAAGTGGTGCCCCAGGCCCGTGCCGGGTTGCTGCCCAACCTGTCGGCGGGTGCCGAGATGATGAACACGCGCACCAAGCTCGACGAGCCCTCGATCACCTCTACCCGCAGCGGCAACGCCTGGAGCGCGACACTGGCCCAGCCGATCTTCCGCGCCGATCGCTGGTTCCAGTTGCAGGCTGCCGAGGCAGTCAACGAGCAGGCCGCACTGGAATTGTCGGCCACCGAACAGAACCTGATCCTGCAGACCGCGCAAAGCTACTTCGCAGTCTTGCGCGCCCAGGACAACCTGGCCGCGACCAAAGCCGAAGAGGCCGCACTCAAGCGCCAACTGGACCAGTCCAACGAACGCTTCGACGTGGGCCTGTCGGACAAGACCGACGTGCTGCAATCCCAAGCCAGCTACGACACCGCAAGGGCCAACCGCATCATTGCCGACCGCCAGGTGCAGGATGCCTTCCAGGCCCTGGTCACCCTCACCAACCGTGAGTACACGTCGATTCAGGGCGTGGTGCACAGCCTGCCAGTGCAGGTGCCGACCCCTAACGACGCCAAGGCCTGGGTAGAAACCGCAGGCCGGCAGAACCTGAACCTGCTGGCCACCAACTACGCGGTGTCTGCCGCTGAAGAAACCCTGCGCCAGCGCAAGGCCGGCCACGCCCCTACGGTGGATGCAGTGGCCAAGTACCAGAAGGGCGACAACGACAACCTGGGGTTCAGCAACCCGTCGCCGCTGGGCGTGCGCTATGGCGGTGACGTGGAACAGACCACGGTGGGCCTGCAACTGAACATCCCGATCTACAGCGGTGGCCTGACCAGCTCCCAGGTGCGCGAGGCTTACCAGCGCCTCAGCCAGAGCGAACAACAGCGTGAGAGCCTGCGCCGCCAGGTGGTGGAAAACACCCGCAACCTGCACCGGGCGGTGAATACCGACGTGGAGCAGGTGCAGGCGCGCAAGCAGTCGATCATTTCCAACCAGAGTGCGCTGGAAGCCACTGAAATTGGCTACCAGGTGGGCACGCGCAACATCGTTGACGTGCTGGATGCGCAGCGCCAGCTGTATACCTCGGTGAGGGATTACAACAACAGCCGCTATGCGTACATCCTCGATAGCCTGAGCCTCAAGCAGGCAGCCGGCACGCTCAGCCCGCAAGACCTGCAGGATCTGAAACGGTACCTGAAACCGGACTACAACCCGGACAAGGATTTCCTCCCGCCGGACCTGGCGGCGGCGGCGGCCAAGAACTTCGAGCGCAGGCGCTGAAACGTGGGCCGCGTGGCGGCGGCCTTACCTCAACAACCCATTCAACCCATCGATCAACCGCTGCAACGCCCCCTGGTTGGCCCGCATCACTGCCCTGCCCGCCTCGCCCATGCGCTGGGCATCCTCCGGTAACTCGACCAGGCGCTGCACCGCCTGGGCCAGCCCGTCGGCATCGTCCACCTGCTGCAGCGCCCCGGCCTCGCGCAGCATTGCGCTGATTTCGAGGAAGTTGAACACGTGCGGCCCCATCAGCACCGGTAGCGCCAGCGCGGCGGGCTCCAGCGGGTTGTGCCCCCCTGTCGCCACCAGGCTGCCACCCACGAAGGCGATGTCGGCCAGGGCATAAAGGAACAGCAACTCGCCCATGGTATCGCCCAACAGCACCTGGCTCTGGCCCTGCACAGCGTCCCCAGCGGAGCGGCGTACCGTTGCGAACTGCTCGCTACACAGGGCATGCACGGCAGTGAAGCGCTCGGGGTGGCGCGGCACCAGAATCAGCAATGCATCGGCATGGTTCTTCAGCAGCTGCTGATGAGCCTGGAGAATCAGTGCGTCTTCGCCTTCATGGGTACTGGCCGCAATCCACACCGGCCGCTGGGCTGCCCCCCACTGCTCGCGCAGCGCCTTGGCGCGGGGCAGCAGTTGCGGGTCGACTTGCAGGTCGAACTTGATCGACCCCGTCACCTGCACGCACTGCGGACGCGCACCCAAGGTGCGGAAACGCTCGGCCTCCGCTTCGGTCTGCACCGCAATCAGGCTCATCTCGGCCAGCATGGGCCGGGTCAGCCTGGCAAAGCGGCCATAGCCACGGGCCGAACGCTCCGACAACCGCGCATTGGCCAGCGCGACCGGGATCGAGCGCTTGGCGCACTGATGGATATGGTTGGGCCATAACTCGGTCTCCATGATCACGCCCAGTTTCGGCTGCACATGGTCCAGAAAATGCCCAGCCGCCCATGGCAGGTCATAGGGCAAGTAACAATGCTGCACCCGGGGTTCGTCGGCGAACAGGGCGCGAATACGCTCCGAACCGGTTGGGGTCATGCAGGTGAGCGTAATCGGCAACTGCGGGTAGGCCTTGAGCAATGCGCGCACCATCGGCGCTGCGGCGATGCTTTCACCCACCGACACCGCGTGTACCCATATACCGCCCTTGCGCATGGCTGGCAGTTTGAATGCAAAGCGCTCACCCACGCGCTGGCCGTAGGCAGGCGCCTTGCGCGCACGCAGGTACAGGCGCAGCGCAACCAGTGGCAGACCGAGGTGAAACAACAAGGTATAGAGAGTTCTGTTCATGACGGCGGAGTTTACCCGATAGCACGCAGGTGTACCGCAAAGCGCTCGGCCAGCCACTGTGCGGCGGGCCCAAGTGGCTCGTCCCGGCGCCAGGCCAGTTCCACCACCAATGCCGGTGGACGCCATTCGCTGGCCAGCTCGACCATGTGCGCCTGATAGGTCGGGTATTGCACCACATGCCGCGGTAGCCAGGCCCAACCCAGGCCGCGCATCAGCAATTCGGCCATGGCGTAAAAGCTGTCGGCCCGCCACACCTGCGGGCTGATTGCCTCGCCGCCCGGGTAGCCGCTCTGCTGGGGGGTAACCAGCAACTGGCGGTGGCGTGCCAGTTGCTGACGGGTCACCGGGCCGGCCTGCGCCAGTGGGTGGTCAACGGCGCACACGGTTACCATCTCCACACTCCCCAGGGCACGCCGCTCCAGCGATGCCGGCATGCTTTCGTGGTGGAAAAACAGGCCAAGGTCGGCGCGCCGCTCGACCAGTTTGCGCGCTACGTCACCCTGGGCGCCGCTGGCCAGTTGCACCTCTAGAAACGGGTAACGGCTGGCCAGTTCATCCAGGCTGTCGATGACGGGCTGGTAGGGCATGGCTTCGTCTTGAGCCACCCGCAGCAGGGCTTCCTGGCCGCGCATCAGTGCCAGGGCACGGCCGTCCAGGCGTTCGCACTGGCGCAACAACTCGCGGGCATCGGCCAACAGGGCACTGCCGTTTTCAGTGAGTTTCGGCTGCCGTCCGCTGCTGCGCTCGAACAGCGTGACGCCAAGGTCAGCTTCCAGCAAGGCGATGGCATTGCTGATTGCGGACTGCGCCCTGCCCTGCTCCCGCGCTACTGCTGAGAATGAGCGCAGCTCCGCCACGCGCAGGAAGGTGCGCAGCTGCTCCAGGTTCCATAGCTCGGCCATTAACCTATCTCCATACCAGATAGGTAATGACTTTACCGCATCCTGGCACCCTCTAGAATGCGTGCATCATCAGGAGAAACCGTCATGAATGCTTACACGTACCTCGCCATCGCCATCTGCGCCGAAGTTATCGCCACTGCTTCGATGAAAGCGGTCAAAGGGCTAAGCACGCCGTTGCCGCTGCTGTTGATGGTGGTGGGCTACGGGATCGCGTTCTGGATGTTGACGCTGGTGGTGCGCAGCATTCCGGTGGGGATTGCCTATGCTGTCTGGTCCGGTTTGGGCATCGTGCTGATCAGCGTGGCGGCATTGGTGATCTACGGGCAGAAGCTGGACGTGCCCGCCATGCTGGGCATGGCCATGATTGTTGGGGGCGTGGTGGTGATTCAGGTGTTTTCCAAGACGGCGGGGCATTGATGCTTGGCTGGGAGGGCGCGAGCCGGGGCGGTTGGTTTGGATTGCTTGGGTAGAGGGTCGTTTGGTGTTCGCCATTGCAGTTGCGGTGGGTGGGAGATCGAGCGCCGCCCGCGCGGCGCATCGCGAGCTGCGCTCGCTCCT
>NZ_JACVVF010000056.1:0-27219 GCF_016648095.1 Pseudomonas sp. S32 | reverse complement strand
GCCGACCCTCTGCTTGTAAGGCAGATGCTCTCCCGGCTGAGCTAATCACCCTCGCGATGTTGCCTGTTGCGTTTGCTTCGCTGAGGCCGCGAAATTTACGCAGGTGATGAACCTAAGTCAATAGCCCCATTGGTTTTTTTCTCAAGAATGAAAGCTGCCAACCCCACTAGGCGTAAATCATCTTGCGGGTCATGCCGCCGTCAACCACGAACTCCTGCCCGGTGACGAACGCCGCCTGGCGTGACAGCAGCCAGGCCACCAGCGCGGCCACATCCTCGACCGCCCCTACCCTGCCGGACGGGTGTTGGGCGTGGTCTGCCTCGGTGAGTGGCTCGGCGCGGCGCTGGGAGGGATCGCGGGCGTCAATCCAGCCGGGGCTTACGGCATTGACGCGTATTTCCGGGCCCAGGCTGATAGCCAGGGCATGGGTAAGCGCAACCAGGCCGCCTTTGCTTGCGGCGTAAGCCTCGGTGTCGGGCTCGGACTGCCTGGCCCTGGTCGACGCCAGGTTGACGATTGCCCCATTGTGCGCGCGCAGGTACGGCGCACAGTGCTTGGCCAACAGCATGGCGCCGCTCAGGTTCACCGCCAGTACCCGGTTCCATTGGGCCAGGCTGAGGCTTTCCAGGGTCTGGTTGTGCGGGTTGGCAATAGCCGCGTTGCACACCAGCGCATCCAGACGGCCAAATTGCCCCAGGACCTGGGACACCCCGGCGCTCACCTGAGCTTCGTCTGCCACATCCATCGTGATGAACCAGGCGTTGTCCCCCAGTGCCTTGGCCACCTTGGCGCCCCGTGGCCGGTCCAGGTCGCTGAGCACCACCTGCCAACCTTCGCAGATCAACCAGGCGGCAATACCCAGGCCGATGCCGCGAGCGGCACCGGTAACCAGGGCAACACGGCCATTATGGCCGGGTGGAGCACCGCTGATTTCCATTACAACACCGCCAGCCCACGCGCCAGGTCAGCCTGCAGGTCGGCCACGTCTTCCAGGCCCACCGCAACCCGGATCAGGCTGTCACGGATGCCCGCCGCCTCACGCTCCTGCGGCGTCAAACGCCCGTGGGAGGTGGTAGCCGGGTGGGCGATGGTGGTTTTGCTATCGCCCAGGTTGGTGGTAATGGAAACCACCCGGGTGGCATCGATAAAGCGCCAGGCGCCTTCCTTGCCACCCTTGACCTCGAAGCTGACCACCGCACCGAAGCCGCTCATCTGGCGTTTGGCCAGTTCATGTTGCGGGTGGCTTGGCAGGCCAGCGTAGTGCACCTTCTCGATGCCGTCCTGCTGCTCCAGCCACTCGGCCAACGCCTGAGCGCTTCCACAGTGCGCGCGCATGCGCAGGCGCAAGGTCTCCAACCCCTTGGTGAAGATCCAGGCGTTGAACGGGCTCAGTGTCGGGCCTGCAGTGCGCAGGAAACCCACCACTTCCTTCATCTGCTCGGCACGGCCGGCCACCGCCCCGCCCATGCAACGGCCCTGGCCATCGATGAATTTGGTGGCCGAATGGAACACGATGTCGGCACCTAGCTTCAATGGCTGCTGCAATGCCGGTGTACTGAAGCAGTTGTCCACCACCAGCATGGCGCCTTTGGCGTGGGCGATCTCACTGAGGGCAGCGATGTCGACCAGTTCAGCCAAGGGGTTTGAAGGGGATTCAACGATCAACAGCTTGGTATTGGCCTTGATGGCCGCGTCCCAACCGGAAAGGTCCACCAGTGGCACGTAGTCCACCTGCAAGCCAAAGCGTTTGAAGTACTTCTCGAACAGGCTGATGGTGGAGCCGAATACGCTTTGCGACACCAGCACGTGATCACCGGCGCTGCACAGCGACATCACCACGGCCAGGATAGAGGCCATGCCGGTAGAAGTTGCCACGGCCTGCTCGGCGCCCTCCATGGCCGCTAGCCGTTCCTCGAAGGCACGCACCGACGGGTTGGTATAGCGCGAATAGACATTGCCCGGCGTCTCGCCAGCGAACCGTGCGGCAGCGTCGGCCGCCGTGCGGAACACGTAGCTGGAGGTGAGGAACAGCGCTTCGCTGTGCTCAGCCTCCGGTGAACGGTTTTGACCGGCGCGCACCGCCAGGGTGTCGAAACCGACACCCTCCAGATCGCTGTCCAGTCGCCCGGCATCCCATTGATCGGTCATGCCATCGCTCCCTGAAATCAGTTGTTGTAGAGGTCGATGATTGCGCTGACAGCCTGGGTCTTGACCTTGGCCAGGTCGTTACGGGCCTGCTCGATGCGGTCAAGGTAGGCTTCGTCGATATCGCCGGTGACATACTCACCGTTGAACACCGCGCAATCGAAATGCTCGATCTTGATCTTGCCGCCACCGACCGAATCGATCAGGTCCGGAAGGTCCTGATAGATCAGCCAATCGGCGCCGATCAACTCGGCCACCTGCTCGGTGGTACGGTTGTGGGCAATCAGTTCGTGAGCGCTCGGCATGTCGATGCCGTAGACGTTGGGGTAGCGAACAGCAGGCGCTGCAGAGCAGAAGTACACATTCTTGGCACCGGCTTCGCGCGCCATCTGGATGATCTGCTTGCAGGTAGTACCGCGTACGATCGAGTCATCGACCAGCATGACGTTCTTGCCGCGGAATTCCAGCTCGATGGCGTTGAGTTTCTGGCGTACCGATTTCTTGCGCGCCGCCTGGCCGGGCATGATGAAGGTACGGCCGATGTAACGGTTCTTGACGAAGCCTTCACGGAACTTCACGCCCAGGTGCTTGGCCAGCTCCAGGGCGGCAGTGCGGCTGGTGTCAGGGATCGGGATGACCACGTCGATGTCATGTTCAGGGCGCTCGCGCTGGATTTTTTCCGCGAGTTTTTCACCCATGCGCAGGCGCGCCTTGTACACCGATACACCGTCCATGATGGAATCCGGGCGGGCCAGGTACACGTGTTCGAAGATGCAAGGCTGCAGCTTTGGCGCCTCGGCGCACTGCTTGGTGTACAGGCGGCCATCTTCGGTGATGTAAACCGCTTCACCCGGTGCCAGGTCGCGGATGAGGGTAAAGCCAAGCACGTCCAAGGCCACGCTTTCGGAGGCGATCATGTACTCGACGCCTTCGTCGGTGTGGCGCTGGCCGAACACCACCGGGCGAATGCCGTTAGGGTCGCGGAAGCCGACGATGCCGTAACCGGTGATCATCGCCACCACGGCATAGCCGCCCACGCAGCGGCTGTGCACATGGGACACGGCCGCGAATACATCTTCTTCGGTAGGCTGCAGCTTGCCACGCACTGCGAGCTCATGGGCGAACACGTTGAGCAGCACTTCCGAATCGGAATTGGTGTTGACGTGGCGCAGGTCGGACTCGTAAATCTCCTTGGCCAACTGCTCGACGTTGGTGAGGTTGCCGTTGTGGGCCAGGGTGATGCCGTACGGCGAGTTGACGTAGAACGGCTGGGCTTCGGCCGAAGTCGAGCTGCCCGCAGTGGGGTAGCGCACGTGGCCGATGCCGATGGTGCCCACCAGGCGCTGCATGTGGCGCTGCTGGAACACATCGCGCACCAGGCCATTATCCTTGCGCAGGAACAACCGGCCGTCATGGCTGGTCACGATACCGGCAGCGTCCTGGCCGCGGTGCTGGAGGACCGTAAGCGCGTCATACAGCGCCTGATTGACGTTCGACTTACCGACGATACCGACGATGCCACACATGCGACGCAACCCCTACTTTGACGAAACTTGAGTGAAAAGCCCTCAAGGCCTGGCTGGCCCGAGCAGCTGTTCCTTGAACGGAAGGTCAGCGGGTGTGCTGACCCCGGCACTGGACATCCACTGGCTGGTGAAACCCAGAATCAGGTTTTTCGACCAATCAGCGACCAGCAAAAACTGTGGTATCAGGCGTGACTCCTGCCACCAGGTGTCTTGTTGCACCGGGCCCAGGCTCAGCAGCCCGATGGCCACCACTACCAGCAAAGCCCCACGGGCAGCGCCGAAGGCCATGCCCAGAAAACGGTCCGTACCCGACAGCCCGGTAACACGAATCAGCTCGCCGACCAGGAAATTGAGCATTGCCCCGACCAGCAGGGTAGCCACGAAAAGTATGCCGCAGCCGGCGATGACGCGCATCGACGGCGTCTGGATATAGCTTTCAAGATACACCGCCAGCGATCCGCCGAACATCCAGGCGACCGCACCGGCAACGATCCATATGAGCAGGGACAGGGCTTCCTTGACAAAGCCGCGCTTGAGACTGATCAGTGTGGAGACGGCGATGATCGCAATGATCGCCCAATCAACCAGGGTAAATGCCACGGCGCTGCCTGCAGACGTTTGAGGCGGCGCATTTTACCAGAGCGGCGAGCCGGGGTTAAGCGGAATGTCGGACGATTCCGCCCACCTCGGCAGGAGGGAGCGCAGCTCGTGATGGGCCGCAAAGCGGCCCTACCCGCACAGCTTGAAGCAAATCAACCACGCTCAGGCTGGAACCGCACCACAATGCCCTTGAGGCTGTTCTGACGGTTTATGACGTCGCGGGTACGCTCGGCCTCGGCACGCTCGATCAACGGGCCAACGAACACACGGTTCAGCCCACCCGCTGCGCGGATATAGGCGTTATACCCCTGGCTGCGCAAGGTCTGCTGAAGCTTCTCCGCCCCTGCGCGGTTGGACAGGCTCGCCAACTGGATGGACCAACTGACCGGCAACCCGTTCACGTCGATCTTGGAGGGCGCAGCCCCTGGCACCGGTTTGGAAGCCGTGGCGGCTGGCGCTGCCGAAGCGGGCGCCTTGGGCTCAGGCTTTGCAGTGGCAGGCACTGAAGCTTGCGCCGGTGCCTGCACAGAAGGCGTGATGGGCTGACGCGGCGCACTGGCAGGCGCCGTGGACTCATCGACCACCACGGGTGCCTGCTGCGCCTCCTCCGGAACGGGCTGGGGCTCTGGCACCGATACAGGGTCGACCTTTACCTCTGGCTGCGACGGCATGGCCGGCGCCTGTGGAGCCTCCACATGGACCTGGCGCAACTCGTCTTCGCGGGAAAACAGCATCGGTAAAAAAATCACTGCCAGCGCCACCAGCACCAGCGCCCCGATCATGCGCTGCTTCATTCCTTTATCCAGCACTGCCATCTATTCCACCCTCCTGGGCGCGTTGCTCCAGCCATTCCAACGCCTGGGCAACACAGAAAAACGAACCGAACAGCAGTACCTGATCACCTGCCTGGGCCTCTGCGCACTGCCCCTCGAGGGCAGCGTCGACACTGGCATAGGACTGCACGGCTGCGCCGAGGTTCGTCAATGCCGCAGCCAACTCTGCAGCTGGCCTGCTACGCGGGGTAGCGAGCGGGGCAACCGCCCAGCCGTCTACCAGCCCGTGCAGAGGCGCCACAACGCCCTCCAGGTCCTTGTCGGCAAGCAGCCCGAACACCGCCAGGCGGCGCCCGGCCAGGGGCCGGGCTGCCAGGCGACGGGCGAGGTACTGGGCGGCATGCGGGTTATGCCCGACATCCAGCAGCAACTCCACCTGCCTACCCTGCCAACTGAATGTGCGACGGTCGAGCCGCCCGGTAATGCGTGTATCGAGCAGCGCCTGGCGGATCATCGCGCCATCCCAAGGCAGACCTGTCAGCAGGTAGGCCTGCAAGGCAAGCGCCGCGTTCTCCATGGGCAAGTCGAGCAGCGGCAAGCCATCCAATGCTACCTGTGCACCCTCAGCAGTGGTGCCGCGCCAGCGCCAGCCCTCCTCTGCGCAGTCCAGGTCGAAGTCCCGACCGCGCAGCAGCAGCGCCGCGCCCAACTCGGCGGCCTTGTCCAGCAACGGCTGTGGGGGATCGAGATCACCACACACGGCCGGCTTGCCAGCGCGGAAGATGCCGGCCTTTTCAAAGGCCACCAACTCGCGGGTATCCCCCAGGTAATCAACATGGTCAACGCCGATACTGGTCACCAGCGCAAGGTCTGCATCCACCACGTTGACCGTATCCAGGCGCCCGCCCAGGCCGACTTCGAGCACCACGGCATCCAGTTGCGACTGGTGGAACAACCAGAACGCGGCCAGGGTGCCCATTTCAAAGTAAGTCAGGGAGGTGTCGCCCCGCGCCGCCTCCACAGCCGCGAACGCTTCACACAACTGCGCGTCGCTGGCTTCACGGGCGTCGATGACGACCCGCTCGTTGTAACGGAGCAGGTGCGGCGAACTGTATACCCCTACCTTCAGCCCCTGGGCACGCAGCAGCGATGCGACAAAGGCGCAGGTTGACCCCTTGCCGTTGGTGCCGGTTACCGTCACCACCCGGGGTGCCAGCTTGCCCAGCGCCAAGCGGGCAAAGACCGCCTGCGAGCGTTCCAGGCCCATGTCGATGGCCGACGGGTGCAACTGCTCGAGATAGGCGAGCCATTCGCCCAGGGATCGTTGTTTCATCACGCGACAGCAGCCGCCTCAAGCGCTTGTTCAGGGGTGGCCTGGCCGGTCATCTGCGCCAGCAGACGGGCGAGGCGTGGGCGCAGGTCGCCGCGGGAGATGATCAAGTCGATTGCACCATGCTCCAGCAGGAACTCGCTGCGCTGGAAGCCTTCTGGCAGTTTCTCGCGCACGGTCTGCTCGATCACACGAGGGCCGGCGAAGCCGATCAGCGCTTTTGGCTCGCCAACAATGACATCACCCAGCATCGCCAGGCTGGCCGACACACCGCCATACACCGGGTCCGTCAGCACCGAGATGAACGGGATGCCTTCTTCGCGAAGACGGGCCAGTACCGCCGAAGTCTTGGCCATCTGCATCAGCGAGATAAGTGCCTCCTGCATGCGGGCACCGCCCGATGCCGAGAAGCAGACCATCGGGCAGCGGTGCTCCAGGGCATAGTTGGCTGCCCGCACGAAACGCTCGCCTACTACAGCGCCCATTGAACCGCCCATGAACGAGAATTCGAAGGCGCTGACCACGATCGGCATGCCCATCAGGGTGCCGCTCATGGAAATCAGTGCGTCTTTTTCACCGGTCTGCTTCTGGGCCCCGGTCAGGCGGTCCTTGTACTTCTTGCCGTCACGGAATTTAAGGCGGTCAACCGGCTCCAGATCGGCGCCCAGTTCGGCGCGGCCTTCGGCGTCGAGGAAAATATCAATGCGTGCACGGGCGCCAATGCGCATGTGGTGGTTGCACTTGGGGCAGACGTCGAGGGTTTTTTCCAGCTCCGGACGATACAGCACGGCCTCACAGGCCGGGCACTTGTGCCACAGGCCTTCAGGCACCGAGCTCTTCTTCACCTCGGAACGCATGATCGAAGGGATCAGTTTGTCGACTAACCAGTTGCTCATGCTTTCTTTCTCCAGTATCGGCGGGCGGGGGCCAGCGTTGCCGGCCTGCCCTGCCCTTTGAACTCAAATGCTTGTTTGAAACGCTGGGGCAGCGGCCGTCGGGTATTACCCATGGCACTGCACCGTTGAAAAGTCGATTGACCGCCCTCTATCGGGCGGCCGCCCCGCAGGGCCGCGATAGCTATGGACGATGGCGCGCGGCCAGCCGTCACATCCGCTCAAGCCTGTTTCACCGCGCGCACGAACGCCTCGATCTTTGCAGCGTCCTTGATACCCTTGGCCTGCTCTACCCCGCCACTGACGTCGACGGCGTAAGGGCGCACCTGAGCAATGGCCTGCCCCACGTTTTCCGGGGACAGCCCACCTGCCAGGATGATCGGCTTGTTGAGCCCGGCAGGCACCAGGGACCAGTCGAACGCCTCGCCCGTGCCGCCCGGAATACCTGGTACATAGGTGTCCAGCAAGATGCCCTGGGCAGCAGCATAATGCTGACAGGCCGCCTGCAGATCGTCGCCCGGGCGCACCCGCAATGCCTTGATCCATGGACGGTTGTGGCCAGCACAGTCCTGCGGGCTTTCGTCGCCGTGGAACTGTAGCAGGTCCAAAGGTACCACTTCGAGGATCTCGCTCAGCTCGCAGCGCGATGCATTGACGAACAGCCCAACCGTGGTCACAAACGGCGGCAGCTCGGCGATGATCGCCCGGGCCTGGCGTACGTCTACAGCGCGCGGGCTCTTGGCATAGAACACGAAGCCGATGGCATCGGCACCGGCTTCAGCTGCCGCCAGCGCGTCTTCGATGCGGGTGATACCGCAGATCTTGCTGCGAACGATGCTCATGGACAGCGACCCTGTTAACACGGTGAAGGGCCGAATGTTAGCAAATGCCCTGGCGTGCGTCAGTCTGCCAATGCCTCATAGCCTGTGAGAAAGTGTGGGCCGATGTAACGCTGCGGCAGGGCGAACTCATCGGGGTACTCCACCTGCACCAGGTAGAGCCCGAACGGGTGGGCTGTGACGCCACCATGGCGGCGGTCACACCCCTCCAGCACCTCACGTGCCCATTCCACCGGGCGCTCACCGGCGCCAATGGCCATGAGCACACCCGCGATATTGCGCACCATGTGATGCAAAAACGCCGTAGCGCGCACGTCCAGCACGATCATCTGCCCGTGACGGGTAACCCGCAGGTGATAGATGTGCTTGATCGGCGACTTGGCCTGGCACTGGCTGGCACGAAACGCACTGAAGTCGTGTGTACCCAGCAAGCTCTGCGCGGCTTCGGCCATGCGCTGCACATCCAGTGGCCGGTGGTTCCAGGTGACCTCCTCGGCCAGGTGCGCCGGGCGGATGGGGTCGTTGTAGATCACGTAGCGATAACGCCGGGCGCAGGCCTTGAAGCGGGCGTGGAAATCGGCCGGCATGGGCCTGGACCAGACCACACTGATGTCGTGGGGCAAGTTGAAATTGGTACCCATGGTCCAGGCACGCTCGTCACGCACCGCACGGGTGTCGAAGTGCACCACTTGACCACAGCCGTGTACCCCTGCATCGGTACGGCCGGCGCACACAACCGAAATCGCTTCGTTGGCAACTTTCGACAAGGCTTTTTCAAGCGCTTGCTGGACACTTGGCACGCCACTGGCCTGACGCTGCCAACCGCGATAGCGGGCACCTTTGTATTCCACGCCAAGGGCAATACGGGCGTAGCCTTCGGCCGCCGATTCTGCGGCAGCGGTGTCGATGATGTCCAAGAAACTGAAACCTGTAGAAAGACTAAATAGCGACGATTATAACGACAACGGCAGCCTGGGAGGGCTGCCGTTACGGGTAAAACCGGCCGGGCGGTGCAGCCCCGGCCAACTCGGCTGCGGTCAAACCAGGCGCGACAGCATGTCTTCGGCCTCTTCACGCTGGCGCTGGTCACCATCCTTTACCACCTCATCAAGGATGTCGCGCGCGCCCTGATGATCACCCATGTCGATATAGGCGCGAGCCAGGTCAAGCTTGGTCGCCACCTCGTCGGCCCCCGAGAAGAAGTCGAAGTCCAAGTCATCCACGGGCTCGGGCTCTGGATTGGCAGCAGCATCCTCAGCGGTGAAATGGGGCTCCAGCGAGGGTGATTCCAGGCTTTGCGACAGCTTGTCCAGCTCTGCGTTGACGTCATCGAGTTCCGACGCGAAGCTGCTCGCCGCGGGCGAGTCGTCGTCCTGCAGCGACAATGACAGGTCGAAGTCTGAAGGCAGGTCGAACTCGGACACCGGGTCAAACGCGGGTGCGTTGTCGAACGCCTCCAGCTCGGCCGCCACGTCGACCGGCGTATCGCCTGGGCCGGCTGGCGCGCCAGGCGCATCGATATCCAGGTCGAAATCGGACAGGTCCGCCGCAGGTTGCACAGCAGCCTCGGCCTTGGCCTGGGCCAGCATCGCTTCGAAGTCATCGTCTGCGCCGGCCTGCTGCTCGTCCAGGCTCAGGTCGAAACTGCTGTCCAAAACCTCGGGTTCCGACGCCTCGAGGGTGGGCACTTCGCCTGGGGCCTGTGGTTGGTCCACCGGCTCTGCAGCCGGCGCTGGCGCCGGCTGCTCATCCAGAAGCCCCTGCACATACTGCTCGTCCATCTTGGCGGCCAATGCGGCGGCGCCCAGGCCAGCGGCGGCCAGTGCGATCATCGCCGGGTAGCGCTCTTTGAGCCTGGCCACCTCTGCCGTATTCGTGGCATTGGCCGGCAGCTTGTGCTCCTGTTCCACGAATGCGCTCTGGTCACCCTGGCGGGCATACACTTCCATCAGCTTCAAGCGCAGGTCGTCACGCCCAGGGGCGGCGGCAATGGCAGGCTCCAGCAGCTCCGTAGCGCGGTTGAGACGGCCTTCTGCCAGGCATTCTTCGACCTGCACCAGGACAGCGGCGTATGGATCGGCCACCGGCTCCGGTGCCACCGCTTTTTCCGCCGCGGTGGCAGCCGCTGCGGAGGCAGCCACCACAGCCGGGGACAGGGTCACGGTTGGCGGTGAGACCTCGACACCCTCAAGGCTGCCAACATCGGGGTCAAAGCCCGCAATCTGCTCTTCCTCCAGCGCCCGCGCCATGCGTAGGTGCTTTTCGGCCTCCTGCTGCGCCTTGCGCCGACGTGCCAGCAGCCACAACAGAAGCGCCAACACCAACAGCGTAGAACCGGCGATCAACCATAGCAGCCAACGGTTACCCAGGATCTGCTCCAATGCATCGGGAGCAGTTGGCGCGTCAGCCTGAGCGGGTTGGGGCGCCGTATCGGCTGCGGCAGGGGCCGGCTCGATCACCGGCTGAACTGCAACAGGTGGCTGGGTTACAGCAGCGGTACTCGCGGCGTCGGCGACAGGCTGCACGGGTGCAGCAGCGTCAACTGCGGGCTGGGCCGGCGCGGCAGCATCGGGCGCGGGGGTGGCTGCCCCTTGAGCCTCAAGCCTGGCCAACTGGTCGTTCTTCAATTCGATGAGACGCTGCAGTTTGTCCAGCTGGCTCTGCAGGTCCGTCATGCGGCTGTGCAGCTCTTCGTTGTCACGACGGCTGGTGTCCAGGCTCTCCTGAGCCACGGCCAGTTTGTCGTTCAACGCCTTGGCCTGACCCGCGCCGGCCTGGCCGCCCGGGCTGACCAGGCGCAGGTTGTCGCCCTGGGCAATCGCCGCAGGCGCGGCGCCGGCGGTACCACGGCGGGTCGCGTCCAGCTGGCGGGCACGGGGACCCAGCCGGCGCCCCTCACGCCAGGCTGCATATTGTTCGGCAACCTCGCGGTTGGCCTCGCCCTGGGGAATGCTCTGAACCTGCTGCGAGTCCGGCAGGCGCAGCACCTGCCCCACCTTGAGCTGGTTGATGTTGTTGCCGATGAACGCGTCCGGGTTAAGCGCCTGGATCGCAATCATGGTCTGCTGAATAGAGCCGCCCTGTGCATTGCGTGCGGCAATCTGCCAGAGGGTATCGCGGCGCTGAGTGGTGTAACTGCCGGCCGCCGTGACCGCGGGCGCTACATTGCCGGGCGCCGCCTGCCCACCCTGGGCCTTGGCCTGGTCGAGCATCACGCTGTAATCACGCAGCAGGCGGCCTTGGGGCCACATCACCTGCACCAGAAACTTCACCACCGGGCCGGGCATGGGCTGGCTGGATGTCACCCGCAGCACGCTTTTGCCGTTTGGGTTGATCACCGGGGTAAAGGTGAGGTCTTGCAGCCCGCTGGCAAAAGGCACGCCAGCCTTGGTGAAATCCTCGGCGGGCGCCAGGCTGGGCGCCACTTCGGCAGCGGTGAGGTCGCGCACATCGAGCAGTTCGATCTCGGCATCGAGCGGCTGGTTCTGCGCCGACTTGAGGGTCAGTTCCCCCAGGCCCAAGGCATTCGCCATGCCAGACGACAGCGCCGATGCTGCAGCCATGGCCAGAACCAGTTTGCGAATTCGAAGCATGAACTCTTCCCTTGTATGGATCGTCCCGAAACGTGCAGGCGAAGCTGAACAGACGTGCTCGCCAGTATCTTTTACAGCCTGTCTTTAATCAACAATTGCGCTATTTGCACCGCGTTGAGCGCGGCGCCCTTGCGCACATTGTCGGTGGTCAACCACAGGTTGAGTTGCTGCGCATCATCAATACCCTGACGTACACGTCCAACATAGACCACGTCCTGGCCCACTGCGTCCCCAACCGGGGTCGGATAATCATCACGCTCCACCAGTTCGACGCTATCCGCCACGTTCAGCGCCTGGTTGACCGCGTCAAGATCGACCGCACCACGGCTCTGCACTGCCACATTGAAGCTATCGCCGAAAAACACCGGTACTTGAATACAGGTAACCGAGAGTTGCAGGTCGGGAAGGCCAAGCACAGCCCGCAGCTCCTGCACCAGGCGGCGCTCAACAGCAGTATGGCCCTGGTCATCCGGGGCGCCGACCTGAGGCAGCAAGTTGAACGCCACCTGCCTGTCGAAGAACCGTGGCTCCAGAGGGCGAGCGTTCAGCAACTCGGCTGTTTGCCGCGCCAGCTCGCTGACCGCCTCGCGGCCTTGGGCAGATACCGCCAGGGACGCGACCACCTGGACACGCTCGATGTCCAGCAGGTGCCGAAGCGGCGCCAGCGTGGTCGCAACGGCGACCGCCGCCGAACAAGGGCTGGTGATGAGCGCCGGAGTACTGACCCCCGCCAACTGCTCGGCATTGGCCTCTGGCACAACCGGCAGCGCGCCGACCAGCGCGCCAGATAAATCGATTACCGTACAGCCCGCTTGCACCGCCTTGTGGGCAAATGCCTGGCTGACCGTGGCACCCGCCGCGAAGAACGCCAGCTTGACCTGGGCAAAATCGAAACTGTCGACTTCACGCACCTTGAGCTTCTTGCCGGCAAACATCACGCTGCTGCCTGCCGACTCCATGCTCGCCAGCAGGTGCAGGGTGCGTACCGGGAAGTCCAGCTCTTCGAGGACCTGTACAAGCGTTTCACCGACGCTGCCGGTGGCGCCCACAACGGCGATATCCAGGGGTTGGCTCATGTTAGGTCCTCAATGATAAAAGGGCGGCACTTTACTGCGAATCAGTGGCGCAGCATACCCAAACCTCAATTCACCCCCAGCAAAGCCTGACACCTGACAGTTATGCCAGTACCCGGTTCTATGCCTGCGCCTTAACGTGGTCACCAACAATGGCTTACGTCAGGGGTACCCCAAATGATTGCTTGCTCGATATCAAGGTTTGCGCGCTGCCTCACGATTGCAGGGGCAAGTCTGCTTGCCTGGCCGGCTGCGGCGCAGGATAACCTGCAGCCGGCACCCACGGTGCGCAACGATTTGCAGGGGCCCCTGGCGGGGCAAGTAGATTTCGCACAGACACACGTAGTAGCGGCCACCCGCCGCGTTTTCGACCCACTGCTGGTCCCGGATAAAAGCGCGCTGGTCATGTTCAGGCCACACGCGCCTATAACCGATGTTGAACTGGTTATCGAGGCGGATGGCAAGCGAAGCACCGTCGTGATGAGCCGCCCTGAAGCGCTGCCCGAGGCGGCCACTTATGATCAAGAAAACACATTTTCCGGGAATATTATCGAAGGTAGCTATCCGCCATATCGAAGCGGGACATTTTCCTATCAGATCCCCTGGAACCTCTTCAGGCCCTCAACAAAACTCAGCTTTCAACAAGCTGGCCGGTCCGACATGAACGGCACATTGCCGGCCTCAAAGTTTGTGTTCATGACGCCACAAAGCAATGGGTTTGCCTTGATGAATATCAAAGGCTGCATCTTCAAAGACCCGTCCAGTTGCAAAACCACACTCGACCAGTTCGACGGCGAACTGCAGCCGCTCACTGCCCGTATCGCCGCTCGCGAAATGCTCTCTGAACTGCCCACCCAGCGGCTCTACCTGGGTACCGGCATGGCCTATTGGCCCAACATCATTGCCATCGGCCCCGACGGCAAGCCCCACGTATACAATCAGAGCAACGGCATGCAGTGGGCTGAATTTGGCGACAGAACGCTGCCTGCCAAAGTAGGCATGGGTAACTACTGGCGGGCGGCATCGAACCTGGGCGACAAAAAACCGGGGTCCCGGTCGCAATTACCGGGCAACTGCTCGATGCGCCGGATGGCATGCCGGTGCTTCCCCCGGGCATAGCTGCAAGTTGCGGTGGCAACAGTTGCAACTACCCAGCCATCCCAGATGGTTACTGGCACGAAACGGGTCACGGCCTGGGGCTGCCGCATGATACCCCTGGTCGTTATGAAGACTGGGCTTATCGCGCCTACGACAACATCTTCCTGCCCAACACCCACCCGGATCCACAACGTTACAGCCTGCCCGTAGACTACTTGGGCAAACATTATTTCGGACATGTATTGGGCTCGCTTGCGGCCGCGCCCTGGCACCCAAGCACGGCATCCGCACCATTGATCGATGAGTTCGAGACCCTTGGCCAAGGCTCGAGACGATCAAGCTGGAAACGCTACATCGCCCCCTATACACACCAGCAGACCCTGGTGGTCCAGCGGCGTTTCGGCACCCTCCCTGATAATCTTGAGTACGCAGGGGTGGGCGACGACCACCGCCCGACGCAGGCAGCCAACGCGGCCAGTACAGCCGCAACCTCCGCGTTGGCTGCACGGGAAGAAGACAGCCTGGACAACGGCATTGCCCCTAGTGCCCAGCCCGCGCTGCTGACACCCCAAGGCGCCGAGCCTGAACCTATCGAAACCGGCGTACCGGTACATACGCTTGTCACGACTTTCTCGAGCCCCGACCATAACCAGGATGGCATCAACCAGATCTACCCAGCCATCATCAGCAACTTCGGCAATGTCTTCAGCCCCGCCACAGGTAACACGGTGAGCGCCAACACCAAGGCTATCGACAGCTCGGCCCACCGGCTGGTGACCTACGGCGGTCGCTGCCTGGCGGCTCAAGGCACCCACCTTGTCCTGCAGGGTTGCGCCGATGACGGCAGTGCGCTTCAAGTAGAGCGCGTCGCCCCCGCCAATGCTGATGAAACCAAGCTTGCGCCTGTGCTGGTAATCCGCAATAGCAGCGGCCAGTGCCTGGACTATTCCCTCACCTTTCGCACCTGTGACAGCTCGGACACTCAAGTGCGCTGGCGCGGCCGGGAGGACCTGACAGGAACCCCGCAAGCGTTGAAACTGCAGGAGGGCCAACGTGGCATGTTCATCACGGCCAAAGGCGCAGACGGCGTGGAATTGATGGCCAACAGCGATGCCAACATGCTCGATCACCTCCAGCCAGGTGAAGACCAAGCACCCCATAGCTACCGTATCGACATTCACTACAGCGACAACAAGACCGAATCGCACCCGCTGTACCATGGGCCGATGCGCAAGGATTCGCTCAGAACCGCTGTATTCAATGTCAGCTCTGGGCGCGAACCGGTCAAGGCGGTGCTCAAGGTGGACGACATTACCGTGCAGGAGCGAGCGCTGGAGCGCAACACACTACCGGGCGTCATCGCCATGGGTGCCGAATATGGGGAGCAGATACCCCAGGCTTGGCCACCTACTTGGCTGTATTCCGATGAAAAGAGCGCCTGCCTGGCAGCCACGGCTGACGGCCTCAAATACACGCCATGCGACGCACAGGCCGTTTGGCGCTTGCCCAAAAAGAATGCTTATCCAAAACAATTCGACAGCTTTGAACCCGTGTCGATTACCGGTCGATGCATCAATGTCGCATTGCGAACCGATGAATGCAGATTCCCCGCCAACGATACACTGTGGTGGACGCGAGAAGACCTTGACCACGGCCCCTCGGAAATTTACCTGCAGGAAAACAAAACCGGTCGTTTCATCACGCCGTCTGGCGGCAGTAACACCCCCACACTGGCCCCCCTGCAAGAAAATCAGAAGCTGAGAAAAATCCCCATTTCCAGGTTCGCCCTCTGCCAGCAAAACAAGTGCATGGCCACAGTCGGCAACAAGGTCGCCCTGGTAACGGGCTACCAGGGTGGGCCACTGAAAATGTGGTACCTGGTCAGCACATCCAGTACGCCATTCCCGTTCATGAAGTCCACCTTCCTGATGATGAACGCGGATGGCCAGTGCCTTAACGATCAGTTGCAGCTACAGCACTGTAGCGATTCGCAGACCCAAAAATTGTTATGGCGAGCAAACAGCCCATTACCCTGGAGCGCAAAAATGGCCATTCAACACGATGCCAACGACCTGTTCCTGACCGCCGACCCTTCAGGCACGCTGTCGCTGCAGCAGCGCGACGAAAACACTGAGCCTGACTTCTCGTACAAGCTGCTCCCCTGATGACCGCAGCGCGTACTTGATGAAAAACGCCCCGCCTGGTAAGACCAGGCGGGGCGTTTTTTAAACGGCTGCGCGGCTCAGATCACCGCTCCAGCAGAATCCGCAACATGCGCCGCAATGGTTCTGCAGCCCCCCACAGCAGCTGATCACCCACGGTGAAAGCACCCAGGTACTGGGAGCCCATGTTCAGCTTGCGCAAACGGCCAACCGGAATGTTCAGGGTGCCGGTGACGTTGGTCGGGGTCAGCTCCTGCATGCTGATCTCGCGCTGGTTGGGCACCAGCTTCACCCAGGGGTTGTGCTGGCTGATCATGCCTTCGATGTCGGCGATCGGCACGTCCTTGTTCAGCTTGATGGTCAGCGCCTGGCTGTGGCAGCGCATGGCACCGATACGCACGCAGATACCGTCGACCGGGATCGGGCTCTTGAACCGGCCCAGAATCTTGTTGGTCTCGGCCTGCGCCTTCCACTCTTCGCGGCTTTGGCCGTTAGGCAGTTCCTTGTCGATCCACGGGATCAGGCTGCCGGCCAGGGGCACACCAAAGTTTTCCGCCGGGTACGCGTCGCTGCGCATGGCCTCTGCCACCTTGCGATCGATGTCCAGAATGGCGCTGGCCGGGTTGGCCAGGTCATCGGCCACCGCGGCATGGGTAGCGCCCATCTGCTTGATCAGCTCACGCATGTTCTGCGCACCGGCACCCGAGGCTGCCTGGTAGGTCATGGCGCTCATCCACTCCACCAGGCCGGCTTCGAATAGCCCACCCAGGCCCATCAACATGAGGCTGACGGTGCAGTTGCCGCCAATGAAGTTCTTGGTGCCAGCGTCCAGCTGATGATCGATGTGCTTGCGATTGACGGGGTCGAGCACGATCACAGCGTCATCCTGCATGCGCAGGGAAGATGCAGCATCGATCCAATAACCCTGCCAGCCGGCTTCACGCAGCTTGGGGAAGACCTCGTTGGTGTAGTCGCCGCCCTGGCAGGTCAGGATCACGTCGAGGGTCTTGAGCTCTTCGATGGAGTACGCATCCTTGAGCGGAGCGGTCTCCTTGCCCACGTTGGGGCCTTGGCCACCAATGTTGGAGGTGGTGAAGAACACGGGCTCGATAAGGTCGAAATCCTGCTCCTCCAGCATCCGCTGCATGAGCACGGAACCAACCATGCCGCGCCAACCGATCAGACCTACACGTTTCATCGCAACTACACCTTTGCTAAAAGTGGGCCGCCATCGGGATTGGGGATGACGGGCCAGAGAGATTACAGATTCCGCAGCGCTGCGACTACTGCGTCGCCCATTTCCTGCGTACCTACCTTGCGGCACCCTTCGGAGAAGATATCACCGGTGCGCAGGCCCTGGTCCAGGACCAGGCTGACCGCCTTCTCGATGGCGTCGGCTGCAACTGCCTGGTCGAAGCTATAGCGCAGCATCATCGACACCGAGAGAATGGTTGCCAGCGGGTTGGCGATGCCCTGCCCGGCGATGTCCGGTGCCGAACCGTGGCATGGCTCGTACATGCCCTTGTTGTCGGCATCCAGCGAGGCCGAGGGCAGCATGCCGATAGAACCGGTGAGCATGGAAGCTTCATCCGACAGGATGTCGCCGAACATGTTGTCGGTGACCATCACGTCGAACTGCTTGGGCGCACGGACCAACTGCATGGCAGCGTTATCGACATACATGTGGCTCAATTCTACATCCGGGTAGCCCTTGGCCACGTCTTCGACCACTTCACGCCACAGCTGGCTGGAGGCCAGAACGTTAGCCTTGTCGACCGAGCACAGCTTCTTGCCACGTACACGGGCCATGTCGAAGCCGACACGGGCAATGCGACGGATTTCGCTCTCGCTGTAAGGCAGGGTGTCATATGCCTGGCGCTCACCGCCTTCCAGCTCGCGCTGACCACGCGGTGCGCCGAAATAAATGCCGCCGGTGAGCTCACGTACAATAAGAATGTCCAGGCCCGACACGATTTCCGGCTTCAGCGACGAGGCATCGGCCAGTTGCGGGTAGAGGATGGCCGGGCGCAGGTTGGCAAACAGCCCCAGCTGCGAGCGAATCTTCAGCAGGCCGCGCTCAGGACGGATATCACGCTCGATCTTGTCCCATTTCGGCCCGCCAACGGCCCCCAGCAACACGGCATCCGCCTTGCGGGCACGCTCCAGGGTTTCATCTGCCAGCGGTACACCGTGCTTGTCGATGGCTGCACCACCGATCACGTCATGGGCCAGGGTAAAGCCAAGCTGGAACCGGTCGTTGGCCAGCTCCAGCACCTTGACCGCCTCTGCCATGATTTCCGGGCCGATACCGTCACCTGGAAGAATCAGAATCTGCTTGCTCATGCTTTCCTCTATCCAATCTTGGGGCGCAGCCAGGCGGCTGCGCCGAACTGTTACTGCTGACCGGCAGCCAGCGAACCTGACTTTAGCAATCAGGCGTCACGAAAAAGCCACGGCTGGGCAGCGCGATGCTTGCCTTCGAACGCCGCAATGGCATCGCTGTCCTGCAGGGTGAGGCCGATGTCATCCAGCCCGTTGAGCAGGCAGTGCTTGCGGAAGGCATCAATCTCGAAATGCAGCACCTTGCCATCCGGGCGGGTCACCGCCTGTGCCTGCAGGTCGATGGTCAACTGGTAGCCTGGGTTGGCTTCGACCTGGAGGAACAGCTCGTCCACCTCCTCATCGCTGAGGACGATCGGCAACAGGCCATTCTTGAAGCTGTTGTTGAAGAAGATGTCGGCAAAGCTCGGCGCAATGATGCTGCGGAAGCCGTATTCATCCAGCGCCCAGGGCGCGTGCTCACGGCTGGAGCCGCAGCCGAAGTTTTCCCGGGCCAGCAACACGCTGGCGCCCTGGTAGCGGTCGTGGTTGAGGACGAACTCCTGGTTGACCGGGCGCTTGCTGTTGTCCTGGTAGGGCTGGCCCACATCCAGGTAACGCCATTCGTCGAACAGGTTGGGGCCAAAGCCCGTGCGCTTGATCGACTTCAAGAACTGCTTGGGGATGATCTGGTCGGTATCGACGTTGGCGCGGTCCAACGGGGCAACCAGGCCGATGTGCTGGGTAAAGGCTTTCATGCTGCGCTCCCTTGGATCAACTCGCGGACGTCGATGAAATGGCCAGTGACCGCTGCGGCGGCTGCCATGGCCGGGCTGACCAGGTGAGTGCGCCCGCCAGCGCCCTGACGGCCTTCGAAGTTACGGTTGGAGGTGGATGCACAGTGCTCGCCACTCTCCAGCCGGTCCGGGTTCATCGCCAGGCACATCGAGCAACCGGGCTCGCGCCATTCGAACCCAGCCTCGAGGAAGACCTTGTCCAGGCCCTCGCGCTCGGCCTGGGCCTTGACCAGCCCGGAACCCGGCACAACGATGGCCTGCTTGACCGTCGCTGCCACCTTGCGCCCCTTGGCGATTTGCGCAGCCGCCCGCAGGTCTTCGATACGCGAGTTGGTGCAGGAGCCGATGAACACGCGGTCCAGACGGATGTCGGTGATCGCCTGGTTAGCGGTGAGGCCCATGTACTTCAAGGCCCGCTCGATCGAGCCGCGCTTGATCAGGTCGCTTTCGGCGGCAGGGTCCGGCACGCGCTGGTCTACAGCCAGTACCATTTCAGGCGAGGTACCCCAGCTGACCTGCGGCTTGATCTGGCTGGCATCCAGTTCGACCACGGTATCGAACACGGCATCATCGTCGGAAACCAGGTCTTTCCAGGCCTCCACGGCACGGGTCCACTGCTCGCCCTTGGGCGCATACGGGCGGCCTTCGACGTAGGCGACGGTGGTGGCATCGGTAGCCACCAGGCCGACACGGGCACCTGCCTCGATGGACATGTTGCAGATGGTCATGCGGCCTTCCATCGACAATTCGCGGATGGCGCTGCCAGCAAACTCCATGGCGTGGCCATTGCCACCGGCCGTGCCGATCTTGCCGATCACGGCCAGGACGATGTCCTTGGCGGTGACGCCGGCAGGCAACTGGCCTTCGACGCGCACCAGCATGTTCTTCATCTTCTTGGCGACCAGGCACTGGGTGGCGAGCACGTGCTCCACCTCGGAAGTGCCGATGCCGTGGGCCAAGGCACCGAAAGCGCCGTGGGTGGAGGTGTGCGAGTCACCGCAGACCACCGTCATGCCTGGCAAGGTGGCACCCTGCTCCGGGCTGATGACGTGGACGATGCCCTGGCGCTCGTCATTCATCTTGAATTCGACGATGCCATATTCGTCACAGTTCTCGTCGAGGGTTTGCACCTGCAGGCGCGACACCTGGTCGACGATGGCGTCGATCCCACCCTTGCGCTCCGGCGTGGTCGGCACGTTGTGGTCAGGGGTGGCAATGTTGGTATCGATGCGCCACGGCTTGCGCTGGGCCAGGCGCAGGCCTTCGAAGGCCTGAGGCGAGGTAACCTCGTGGATGATATGGCGGTCGATGTAGATCAAGGACGAGCCGTCATCACGGCGCTTGACCTCATGGGCTTCCCAGAGTTTGTCGTAGAGCGTTTTGCCAGCCATCAGACTGTTCCTCATCAGCGTCTTTCTATGCCAAAGACCCCTTGGCTTGTACGGTCGATGCTATGGGGTTAGATTGAATAACTCAAATTCATAATTTTTATCCTTCGGATAACCATAAGGAATCCAATCAGTGGACCTGGCCAACCTCAGCGCATTTATTGCCATTGCGGAAACGGGGAGTTTTTCCGGTGCCGGTGAGCGCCTGTTCCTCACCCAGCCCGCCATCAGCAAACGCATCGCCGGGCTGGAACAACAGTTGGATGTACGGCTGTTCGACCGCCTTGGCCGCGAGGTCACCTTGACCGAGGCCGGGCGCGCCTTGCTGCCCAGGGCCTACCAGATTCTGAGCGTGTTAGATGATACCCGACGCGCGCTGACCAACCTGTCAGGTGAAATCGGTGGTCGCCTGACTCTGGCCACCAGCCATCATATCGGCCTGCATCGGCTGCCCCCCCTGTTACGGGCTTTCACCCGACAACACCCTGCCGTAGCGCTGGATATTCAGTTCCTTGATTCGGAACAGGCCTACGATGAAATTCTCCATGGCCGCGCCGAAATTGCGGTCATCACCCTGGCGCCGGAACCCCACCACCTGATCAAGGCCGTACCCGTGTGGGAAGACGCACTGGATTTCGTCGCGGCCCCCGAACACCCCCTGGCCAGCAACCAGGCCGTCACCCTCGCCGATGTTGCCCGCCACCCGGCTGTGTTTCCGGGCGGCAATACCTTCACCCACCACATCGTCCAGCGCCTGTTCGAAAGCCAGGGCCTGACCCCCAACATCGCCATGAGCACCAACTACCTGGAAACGATCAAGATGATGGTTTCGATCGGCCTGGCATGGAGCGTTCTGCCGCGCACCATGCTGGACGAGCAGGTGGCACCCATCGCTCTGCCCGGCATTCAGCTGTCGCGCCAGCTAGGCTACATTTTGCACACGGAGCGTACCCTATCGAACGCGGCCAAGGCGTTCATGGCCCTGCTCGATAGCCACGCAGGGCCCGACTGAGGCGCCGGCAGCCCGGCATTACCCTCAAGGATGCGTCACAAGCCAAAGGTCTGGTAACCATGCCCAAATCAGCGAACCGTTTCATGCGCCTGCCGCGGATCCCTGCGGCTGACCCTGAGGAGTCGGAACAGGCCTGGCAGAACGCGCCGCAACTGCTGGCTGCGCTCAACGGGGCACGCCTGGGCGCTTGGCTGTGGGACATCGAGAGTGGCCGGGTGAGCTGGTCAAGAGGCACTCAAGCCCTGTTCGGCTTCGACCCATTGCGCGCGTTGCCCGACGACATCGACTACCTCGACCTGCTACCGGAGGAAGACCGCGCCCGCACGCGCCAGGCGTTTCAGGCTGTGTTCAATGGCGAACCGGTGGAACGCGCCATGCGGCACCGCATCCGCTGGCCGGATGGCAGCCTGCATTGGCTGGAGATCAATGGCAGCCTTACCCACGACCAGCACGGCCGGCCGCAGATGATCGGAGTGGTACGGGAAATCACCCGTCAGCGCGAGCGCGAAACGGCCCTGGTCAACTCGGAAAAGCGCCTGGCGACGCTGTTTCACCTCAGCCCCAATGCCATTTTGCTGACCCGTCGTCACGACGGCATGATCTTCGAGGTGAACCGGCATTTCGAAGACACGTTTGCCTGGCCAGGCAACCAGGTGGTCGGTAAAACCAGCCTGGAGCTGGGCCTGTGGGCTAACCCAGAGCAACGCCAGCAAATGCTGGAGGCCACCCGCCTGAGCAGTGGCCCGCTGATCATGGAAGTGCAGTTTCGCGCCAGCAACGGCAGGGTTCACGACGGTATTCTGTGTACCCAGGGCATCGAACTCGAAGGCACCACCTTCCTGCTCAGCACCTTCCTTGACACCACCGAGCGCAAGCGCGCCGAACTTGCGCTAAAGGACAGCCAGGAACGCCTGGACCTGGCGCTGGATTCTGCGCAGTTGGGCACGTGGGACTGGCATATCCCCAGCGGCATGCTGTATGGCTCGGCACGGGCAGCGCAGTTGCACGGTCTGCCCCCTACCCCTTTTCACGAATCCTTCGACGCTTTTTTCGAAGGGGTGCCCGAGCAGGAGCGCAGCTCCATGCGCCAAGCCTATCGCAGCCTGCGCGAAGGCCCTGCGGGCAATTACCAGATCACCTACCGGGTGCAATTGGACAACGGTATCTCACGCTATATCGAAAGCCGCGCCCGGCTGTATCGCGATGAGCAGGGCAACCCTCTGCGCATGGCCGGCACCCTGCTGGACATCACCGACCAGGTAGAGCGCGAACAGCGCCTGAGCGCTTCGGAAGAGAAGTTCGCCAGCCTGTTCCAGGTAAGCCCCGACCCGATCTGCGTGACCCGCCAGGACACCGGGCAATTTATCGAGATCAACCCCGCCTTCACTCACACCTTCGGTTGGGGCGCCGAGCAACTGATCGGCCGTACCGCAGAAGAAATCGGCTTGTGGGGTGAGTCCGTGCAGCGGGCGCAGCGCATCGAACGGGTTATCCGCGAACAAGCCTTGAGCAATGTAGCGGTGGTGGTCAACCACCGTCATGGCGAGGCGCTGACCTGCGTGATCTCAAGCCGCCTGATCACGGTAGACGACCAGCCCTGCAGCGTGACTACCTTACGGGATATCACCCAGCAGCAGCGGGCCGAAGCTGCGCTCAAGGCCAGCGAAGAGAAGTTCGCCAAGGCCTTTCATTCAAGCCCGGACGCAATCACGATCACCGAGTGCCAAAGCGGGCGTTACCTGGAAATCAACGACGGGTTCTGCCGGCTGACCGGCTACAGCGCCAGCGAAGTGGTCGGCCGTACTGTATTCGAGATCGGTATCTGGGCCGATGCCAACCAGCGCAGCTCATTGCTGGCCGAGCTGCGTGAACACGGACGGGTGCATCACCGGGAGATGCTCGGGCGCAACAAGTGCGGCGAATTGCTGACGGTAGAGGTGTCGGTTGAACCGATCATCCTCAACGAAGAAGAATGCCTGCTGATGACCGCCCGCGACGTCAGCCAACTGAAGAACGCCCAGGCGCAGATACGCCACCTGGCCTACCACGACCCACTGACCAATCTGCCCAACCGGGCCTTGCTGATGGACCGCCTGAGCCAGCAGATCGCCCTGCTCAAGCGCCACAACCTGCGCGGTGCCCTGCTGTTTCTGGACCTGGACCACTTCAAGCACATCAACGACTCGCTGGGCCACCCTGTTGGCGACACCGTGCTGAAGATCATCACCGCGCGGCTGGAGGCCAGCGTGCGCCTGGAAGACACCGTGGCGCGCCTGGGCGGGGATGAATTCGTGGTACTACTGAGCGGGTTGGAGGGCAGCCGGGAAACCGTTGAAGAAAAGGTCCGGCAACTGGCCGACACCTTGCGCGAGCTGCTGGCCCAGCCCATGTCACTGGACGGCCAGCGGTTGCAAGTGACACCCAGCATCGGCGTGGCACTGATCCCGGACCACGGCACTACCCCGGCAGACTTGCTCAAGCGCGCCGACATCGCGCTGTACCGGGCCAAGGATTCGGGCCGCAATACCACGCAGGTCTTCCAGGCCACCATGCAGAAGGCCGCCAGCGAGCGCCTGCGCATGGAAAACGACCTGCGTCTGGCATTGGCACGGGGCGAAATGGCGCTGCACTTTCAACCGCAGGTGAATGCCCGCGACAACCGCATCGTCGGCGCCGAAGTGTTGTTGCGCTGGCATCACCCACAGCTGGGCCAGCAGCCGCCCAGCCAGTTCATTCAGGTGCTTGAAGAGAGCGGCCTGATCCTGGAGGTGGGCAACTGGATCCTCGACGAAGCCTGCGATGCCTGCGCGCGCATGCTGGCGGATGGCCTTATAGATGCCCGTGATTTCAGCCTGTGTGTCAACATCAGCCCCAGGCAGTTCCGCCAGAACGACTTCGTCGGGCGCGTTCTACGAAGCCTGAATGACTTCAAGGTGCCTAAACAGATACTGAAATTGGAGATCACCGAAGGCATTGTCATCCAGAACCTCGAGGACACCATCAGCAAGATGCGTGAGCTGAAGGCTTATGGCGTCAGCTTCGCCATGGACGATTTTGGTACAGGCTATTCCTCACTGACTTACCTCAAGCGCCTGCCGGTGGATGCGCTGAAAATTGACCAGTCATTCGTGCGCGACGCGACCGTTGACCCCAACGATGCCGAGATCGTCCGCGCCATCGTGGCCATGGCGCGCAGCCTTGGCCTGGCGGTCATAGCCGAGGGCGTGGAGCTCAGCGAACAACTGGAATTTCTGGAGCAGCTGGGGTGCCACCTCTATCAGGGGTACCTGCACAGCCGTCCCTTGCCGTTGGCAGAATTCCGCCAGATGCTGCTGGAGGCGCCTGCTGTGTATTAACGCCTGCAACGCAAGAAAGGCACCCGAGGGTGCCTTTCTTGTCAGTAGCGCCTGTTAGTTCAGCGCTGGCTGTTCGCCATTGATCGGGATGCGCTTGGCCTTGGCTTCTTCAGGCACGATACGCAGCAGGTCGATGCTGAGCAGGCCGTTGGCAAGGCCCGCTGCCTTGACCTCGATATGGTCGGCAAGCCTGAACGACAGCTTGAAGGCGCGCTGGGCAATACCCTGGTGCAGGTAGGTCACTTGGGCAGCACTGTTGTCGCGCTTGCCGCCAGTGACGGTGAGTACACCTTTCTCCACCTGAAGATCGAGGTCTTCTTCCTGGAAGCCGGCGGCCGCAACCACAATACGGTATTGGTCTTCACCGTGTTTTTCCACGTTGTAGGGTGGGTAGCTGCTACCCGCATCGTTGCGCGCCGCCGACTCGAACAGGTCGTTGAAACGGTCGAAGCCCACGGAGTGGCGGAACAGGGGAGCAAGCGAGAAAGCGGTGGTCATGGTCATAACTCCTGAGTTTTCAGCAAGTAGGTCATTACGCGACCCGACTTCGGCATCGCGTACTCAAGAGATAGGGCCTGGCAAACGGCTTTCAAGGGGAGCCTGAAAAAAATCTGCTCTGCCCTGCGCTTCAAGCCACGCATGCATCCAACGGCTGCTGCTCGGCACCAATAAGCCAGCTAATGCGGGCGCAGTCGTCTTCACGGCGCAGCTCGGTAAACAGAACGACCGCTTCCGGGTAGCTGCGTGTAAGCATGGCCAGCCATTGTTTCATGCGCCCGGGTGCATAACGTGGCGACAGCTTGGCCTGCGCCTGGCGCCAGAACTCGCGTAGCAGCGGCAGCAGTTGCTCCCAGTTCATCGGTTGGTAGTGCTGGCCGGCACGCGCGGCGGCAATCTGCAGCCCCAGGTCGGGTCGCGACACCAGACCGCGGCCCAGCATGATATTTTCGGCACCACTGACCTCGCGGCAACGCCGCCAGTCATCCACCGTCCAGATCTCACCGTTGGCGAACACGGGCACCTTCACCACATCCTGCACGCGAGCTACCCATTCCCAATGCGCAGGCGGCTTGTAGCCCTCAACCTTGGTACGCGCGTGCACCACCAGGTGAGCCGAGCCGCCTTCGGCCAGCGCCATGGCGCACTCCAGCGCACCGTCCGGGCTGTCGAAGCCCAGCCGCATCTTGGCAGTGACGGGAATGTCTGCAGGCACCGCACGGCGCACTTCACGCACGATGGCATGCAGCAACTCCGGTTCCTTGAGCAACACGGCACCGCCACGCGACTTGTTCACCGTCTTGGCTGGGCAGCCGAAGTTGAGGTCGATCACCGGCGCACCCAGCTCGCAGGCCAATGCCGCGTTTTCGGCCAGGCAGGTAGGGTCCGAGCCCAACAGCTGTACACGCATTGGCACCCCAGCGGCGGTGCGCGCTCCCTGGCGCAGCTCAGGCGCCAGTTTGTCGAAGGATGATGGCGGCAGCAGGCGGTCGCATACGCGTATGAATTCGGTGACGCACCAATCGATACCGCCAACGCGGGTAAGCACGTCGCGCAGGATGTTGTCGACCAGCCCCTCCATAGGGGCCAGGGCAATTTGCATGTGAGGGTCTCGATGGGAAAAAGGCGGCAGTCTAGCAAATATCGCCGGCCATTCAGGCGCCGGTCAGCGCTGGGCCATAACCTTCCAGGAACTCAGCCGGCATGCGCCGGGGTTTGCCACTGGACAGTTCGATACAGGCAAATGTGGTCTGGGCTCGCAGCAAGGTCGTGCCATCCTGCGGGCGCCATAGCTGAAAGCGGCGGGTCATGCGCAGGCGCTGGTCCCAATCGATGATCCACGTTGCCAGTTGCAGTGCATCATCCTCGTAGGCTGCGGCCAGGTAATCGATTTCGTGACGCACCACCGCCATCGCCCGGTCCAGGCGCCGATACTCGGCCAGATCCAGACCCAGACGCTGGGAGTGGCGCCAGGCGCAGCGCTCCAGCCAGGTGACATACACCGCATTGTTGGCATGGCCGAGGCCATCGATGTCTTCGCTGCCAACATGCAGGTCGATGATGAAGGGTGCAGGCAGGTCCCAACTCATGTTCAGTTCCCGGACGCAAAAAGGGAATTTAGCAGTGATCTGCGGGCGAATGTCCAGCGTTGTACGGGCACACGCCTGGATCGCTGAGCTTGAATGCAGGCATTTTTCGAGGGGAAAAACAAAAGGCCCATTCAATATTCGAATGAGCCTTAAAAGTCCCGCAAAACGCGGGTAAACATGGCGTCCCCTAGGGGACTCGAACCCCTGTTACCGCCGTGAAAGGGCGGT